>JBFGQG010000067.1:0-11580 GCA_041564295.1 Anaerolineales bacterium
CAAGAATATAGTTGCTTTCTCAACAGTTGAGGTGTCAACTATTTGGTTTCAAGATGAAAGAAATGAGCCTATATACGACCCTGAAGGAAATCTATCTTTCTCTCGACAACGGTGACCGAAGGTTGCTGGAAGCGTTTAATTTATCAGTTCCCAGATTTTATTTACTTAAACATATAGCTGAAAATCCGGGCATTTCCCTGACGCAGTTAAGCACGTTGATGCTGACGGATAAGAGCAATATCACCCGCTTGATCAAAAGCGTTGAAGCTAAAGATCTCGTTTTCAAAGTGCGAAACGAAACAGATGGTCGCGCCTTAAGCCTCTACCTCACCAGTACCGGACAAAAGCTTCTCGATGAAGCTTCATTAGCTCACCAGGAATTCACCGAGGAGAGATTCTCGCCGGTTTACGAACAGGTCAACGGATTACTTACGCGCCTGGTCGCTGTGAAGGAGATTTTAGAGGACCAATTAGAGTAGCGTGGGGATTGCTTTTAATCGATTTACTGGATATGATTTCGACTTTGTAAGGAGGTAATAGCTGCTCGGAGACAACTTGCAAACTCTTTACTATAGCATGACTAAATCTTTTGCCACATTCGTTGGCGAAAATCAAATAATTTGTACAAGGAGAAAACACACATGTACAAAAAACTTATGACCCTTTTGAGTATTCTCATGATCTTCGCAGTGTTCCTTGGCGCATGCCAGACCGCGCCAGAGGCTACTGAAGCTCCCCAACCGACGGCTGAAGTTGTAGAGACAGAAGAAGTTGCCCCGACTGAAGAACCGACGGAAGAGCCGACTGAAGAGGTGACCGAAGAGCCGACTGAGGAAGCTGCAGTGCCTGACGCAACGATCCGCGTATGGGCTGATGACACGCGCGCCGCCATTCTCGTCTCTCTGGCCGATGAATTCCTCGCAACCTACAATGTCGAACTGATTGTCGAAGAGGTCTCCGGCATCCGTGATCAGTTCATCATTGCCGCTCCGGCAGGCGAAGGCCCGGACATCATCGTCGGTGCCCACGACTGGATCGGCTCCCTGATCGCCAGTGGTCTCCTGGCTCCGCTGGACCTCGGCGAAAAAGCGGCAGACTTCACTGACCTTTCCCTCCAGGGCTTTACCTATACTGACGGCTTGCTGTACGGTATGCCGTATGCAACAGAAAACCTGGGTTTCTTCTACAACACCGAACTGGTAGCTGAACCGCCGGCGACCTGGGAAGAGGCCATGGCGATCGGCCAGCAGTTGAAGGACGAAGGAAAAGTATCTTACGCGATGGCGCTGGCAGGCACTCCGACTTATGACGCGCTGCCTGTGCAGACAGCGTTCGGCGGCTACATCTTCGGCTTGAACGAGGACGGTACCTGGAACGCCAACGACATCGGTCTGAACAGCGAAGGCGAAATCGCCGCTCTCTCCTTCCTGCGTTCGCAAATCGAAGCCGGCCTGATCCCCGACAGCTTTGACTGGGATACCGGCCACACCCTTTTCGAAACCGGTGAGACGGCATTCCTGATGGCTGGCCCGTGGGCGCTCGAGCGCATCCGCGCATCCGGCGTTCCTTATGCCGTGACAAGCTTCCCGGCCGCCACCGAAGGCGGCGAACCTGGTGCACCGTTCCTCGGCGTACAGGGTTTCATGGTCAACGCTTTCAGTGAAAACGTCCTCCTTGCACAGGCATTCCTGACTGAGTTCGTTGCAACCACAGAAGTCATGCAGCAGCTTTATGAAACCGGTAACCGCCCCTCCGCCTTCATCCCCGTCCTCGAGGCAACCGATGATCCCGACCTGGCTGCAATGGGCGTGGCCGGCGAAAACGCCACACTCATGCCGTATATCCCTGAAATGGGCTCCGTCTGGGGCGCGTGGGGCAGCGGCGTGACACTTGCTCTGACCGGTGAACAGGCTGTTGAAGATGCCATGAACGACACCGTCCAACAGATCCGCGACCTGATCCAGGGCGCGCTGGCCGGCATGGTCAATATCCCCGGCAGCTGGCAGGTTGCCGGCGCTGGCTGTGGTTCCGACTGGGATCCGGCATGCGCCACCTCCGCGCTGACCGACAACGGCGATGGCACCTACAGCGGCACTTTCAATATCCCCGCGGGAGATTATGAATACAAAGCTGCCCTGGACGGTTCCTGGGCTGTGAACTACGGTTCGGATGGCTTGCAGGATGGGCCGAATTACGCCCTCAGCCTTGCGGCTGACAGCGTAGTGACGTTCACCTACGACAGCAATACAAAACTCGTCACAGTTACAACCGAATAACGATTTGATATAAAAAGGCCGGGGTTCAACCCCGGCCTTTTGAAATATGGTTTACGGAATGGCGCTCTATCTGGATAATTTGAGGCGCACATACTGCGATATGCAATTGTGCGCTCGAAGGTTGTCAATTTGAGCGCCATTCCTTGTTTTGGAGAAAGCACATGGCTCCTTTACCTCTTCAGAAACCCTTAGAGAAGCAGGATGCACCCATTGCAACCATTTCAGATCTGCTGTTGCGGTTAGGCGTTATTGTAATTTTTGATATATTCGCCTACTTTTTTCTGACAAGCCTTTACCGCCTGGGATATTTCCCGTTAATGGTTGCGGTTTTTGTTGCAGCTATCTTTGTCAATCTTGTGTTGCTGTTCAAGAGAATGGCTCCCCTTCGCTGGATGACGATCGGCATCACCTTCATGATCTTGTTCACGATCTACCCGATCGTGTTCACGGTGTGGGTGGCCTTCACGAACTATGGTGATGGTCATTTACTGACAAAAGAAGTCGCGATCACACAAATCATGAAGGCGAAGTATCTTCCTGAAACCGGTCAGGCGTATAAATGGACAGCATTTAAGAATAATGATGGGGATTATCTGCTTTGGTTGATGGATGCAAACGGACAGGGATTTCTCGCAAGGGAAGGTGAGCCGCTCTCGCAGCCCCAACCTGGAGAGCAAGGGATTGCTGAGTTGGACGCCAACGGTGTCCCAACCGCTATCGAAGGGTATTCCAAGCTGAACGCCATTCTGGCCGCAGCGGATAAAAACCTTCCTGAAATACTTTTCGGTGATCCCGCAAGAACGATCCAGATCCGCTCGCCATCAGAGGCGGCAGAGCTCGCGCCGTTGTATCGCTACGATCCGGAGATGGACGCCATGATCAGCAACGAGGACGGAACGGTCTATACCAACAGGGACGGTACATTTACTTCTCAGACCGGTAAAACTATCATCCCTGGTTTCGTGTCGACCATCGGTTGGCGGAATTTCACGAATTTTTTCAGGAGTCCGGCGATCCGCGGCCCGCTTACGCTGATCCTCGGTTGGAACTTCGTGTTTGCCATTCTCACGGTTTTAACCTCCTTTGCCCTCGGACTCGCGATTGCCATCATGTTCAACACGCCGGATATGCCCTTCAAGAAGGTCATCCGGTCGTTTTTGCTGGTGCCTTACACCATTCCGGCATTGATCACCATTCTGATCTGGCGCGGCATGATGAATCCGGAACTTGGTGTCATCAATCGAACGCTTTCAAACCTTTTCAATTTTTCACCGCCATGGTTTACGGACCAATGGTGGGCCAAGATTGCTATTTTGATCGTCAATCTCTGGTTAAGCTACCCATATTTCATGCTGATCTGCAGCGGTGCACTACAATCCATCCCGCAAGACATCTACCAGGCCGCAGAAGTTGACGGGGCATCTCCCTGGCAGCGATTCAGGAACATAACGCTTCCGTTGTTATTGGTGGCTGTCGGTCCGCTGTTGCTGGCTTCGTTTACGTTCAACTTCAACAACTTCAACCTGATCTATTTGTTCATCGGAGGCGGCCCCCCAATTGCCGGCGCATCAACGACTGCAGGCCATACGGATATCCTGATCAGCTATGTATACAATCTGGCGTTTTCAGGTGGTCGTGGTGTGAACTACGGCTTTGCGTCTGCCATTACGATCGTGATCTTCCTGCTCATAGGCGGAATCACCCTCTTCCAATTCAAGTACACGAACATGTGGGAGGAGATTGGCGAAAATGTCTAACCTATCATTTATCTCGCGCGCCCGACAATCGATGAAATTCCAGAAGCGAATGAGTATTGCCATTCGCCTGGTGATCGCCGTGATTCTGATCTATTTCTCGATATTCCCGATCCTCTGGATCGTCTCCGCCTCATTGAACCCCGGCAACTCGCTTTCATCGGCACGACTGATCCCAAAAAACATCGGTCTGGATAATTTCAAAACTTTGCTTTCTCGGGATGCGACTTTTGGTTGTTCCTCGATCGCTGAGGCCATTCCGCAAACGTTCACCGGCCCTGCCAGTTTCGAATCGGTTATCCTGTACTGCACCTGGTTGAAGAATTCGATAAAGATATCGTCAATTTCAACGATCCTGTCGATATCGATTACAACGATGGCGGCATATGCGTTTTCACGTTTTCGATTTCGTGGGCGCCAAACGATGCTGAAAGGCATTCTCCTGATAAACGTATTCCCTGGAATACTCGCGCTTGTGTCCATTTTCCTGATGATTTCGCAAATCGGCGATATCTTTCCAAGGTTCGGTCTGAATACGCATGCTGGCCTGATTCTGGTCTACATGGGCGGATCGATGGGCGTCAACATCTGGTTGATGAAAGGATACCTTGACACCATTCCGCGTGATATCGATGAATCAGCGATGGTCGACGGCGCTTCTCAATGGCAGATTTTCACCAGGTTGATCCTGCCGCTCCTTCGTCCGATCTTGATTGTCGTTGGAATTTTAAGTTTCATCGGCACTTATGGAGACTTCGTCCTGGCTCGTATCCTCCTGAAAAGCTCCGACCAGTACACACTGATGGTAGGGCTGCAGATCTTCACGTCCGGCCAGTTTTCCCAGAAATGGGGTCCGTTTGCTGCCGGTGCGCTGATCGGGGCCTTGCCGATCATGATCATTTACCTGGTCCTGCAAGATTACATTGTCGGTGGGCTGACACAGGGCGCCGTGAAAGGTTAATGCGTCCTTTATGCGCGGGCTGATCGTTTTTGTCCCTTTTACTGTACTAGCCCTGCTGATCGCTCTGGTACCTGTACCGGCAATCCAACCACCGGCCGTTGAAGGAAAGCTCTTTCCAGGACACAAGAACACCGTCCCGGGGCAGGGCGCCTCCTCGACGATTTTCACCGATGTAAATGACACTGCCGGGATTTCTTCCACCCGATTGGGTCAGGATCGCTTGATCGGGCAGGCCTGGGGGGATTATGACCAGGATGGCTGGCAGGACCTCTATGTCACTGATCCACGCGGCCCAAATATTCTGTATCACAACCAGGGGAACGGAACATTCTGGCGGATGCTTGATGATGTGATCGATCCGCTTGAAGATTCGCTCAGTTCAGGTGCTGTTTTTGGCGATTACAACAACGACGGATATCCGGACCTCTACGTTTTGAATCGAAGCGAACCGAACGTGCTGTTTATGAATGTCGAAGGCAAACGCTTCGTAGACGTGACGGCTGAAGCTGGAGTTGGCGACCCCTATGATGGTAAAACTGCCGCCTGGGGCGATTTCGACAGCGACGGATATCTCGATCTTTATGTTGCGAACTGGTCCTGCTATCCGGACTGCCCACGTCCCAGCGAGGGCGATAGAGATGCTCTGTTCCACAACAAAGGTGATGGGACTTTTGCAAATGTGACGAGAATCCTCGGGAGCAAAGTGGCCGGGGCGGGATTCGTGGCCAGCTTTGTGGATTACGACAACGATCGCGATGCCGATATTTACCTCGTAAATGACGTATTCATAAATAATCGTGGAAATGCTCTCTGGCGCAATGACGGTCCCGGCTGTGAGATCTGGTGTTTCACAGAGGTTTCGGCAGAGGCCGGGGCGGATACGCGCTTGATGGGGATGGGCCTGGCGACGACGGATTACGATAACGACGGTGATATCGATTTCTATTTTTCGAATGCCGGACCGATGGTCCTGCTTCAGAATCTCGGCAACGGCGCTTTCAAAGACGTTGCCACGGCGGCGGGTGTGGACGTTGGAAGCAGCGGCGTCGCATGGGGCAGTGTATCGCTAGATTTTGACAATGATGGTTACCAGGATCTTTATCTGGCTTTGACGGATATGCTGCCAGACGGGATCCCCCTCAATCCGCTTTTTCACAATCTTGGGGACGGCAGGTTTGAAAATCTTGCCGGTCAGAGCGGTGTGGGTCATTCCGGGCGCACACTTGGAGTGGCTGCCGCGGACTATGATCGTGATGGGTGGGTAGACCTGGTGATTGGTGATTACGAGCGTGGTTACACCCTCTTCCATAATGCGTTTTCATACCGCAGCGATAATCACCGGATCGCAGTGAAACTCGTCGGTCAAGGGCGTGTGAACAGGGATGCGATCGGAGCGCGTGTGTATGTCCACACCAATGACGGTCGCACTCAGATGCAAGAGGTGCAAACGGGCTCGAGCCTCGGTGCAGGCAACTCCCTGGTGTTGAATTTCGGGCTGGGGCAGGCAAACATTGTCAGGCTGATGGTCCTCTGGCCAGATGGAACCACGGAAACTTATACGGATCTGAAGTCAGACCGGGAATATATTTTTATTTACGGAGAACAACACGCCTCGGATGCTTCAAATTTAGATAAAAGAGTGCTTGCCGCAAGCGCATTGATCTTAACCGTGTTGCTCGCATCTGCCGCAAGTGCAGGCACGCCGCAACGAAACATTGAAACTAATAATGAATAACAAGGAAAATAACACTAATGAAGGTTCAAACGCCAGAGTGGGTCCACCATGCAATTTTTTACCAGATCTTTCCGGATCGCTTTTATCCCTCAATACGTACGACACCACCTGCTGGCATCAGTTTCAAGCCATGGGGATCCCCGCCCGCCGAGCAGGGTTACCAGGGAGGTGACCTTCGCGGGATCGTTGACCAGCTCGATCATTTGCGTGCGTTAGGCATTAACGCTTTGTACCTCAATCCGATATTTGCATCCGCTTCGAACCACCGCTACCACACGTACGACTATTTTCAGGTGGATCCTTTGCTTGGTGGGAATGAGGCGCTGCGTGAACTGCTTGATGAAGCACATGCGGTGGACATCAAAGTCGTCCTCGATGGTGTTTTTAACCATGCCAGCCGTGGATTTTGGGCGTTTCATCACATTCTCGAAAACGGAACCGCCTCACCTTACATTGATTGGTTCCACATCCATGGATGGCCATTGCGACCGTACAGTTACAGTTCGAGCCAGCCGATGAATTACGAGGGTTGGTGGGGACATGCTGCATTGCCGAAGTTCAATACTGACAATCCAGGAGTGCGCGATTATCTCTTCAAGGTTGCGAAGCACTGGATAGATTTCGGAATTGATGGGTGGCGCCTGGACGTACCGGCAGATATTAATGACGATTCGTTCTGGCAGGAATTCCGCCGAATAGTGAAAGGCGCTAATCCGGAAGCATATATCGTCGGCGAGATCTGGCATGAAGCACAGCGTTGGCTGCAGGGTGACCAGTTCGACGCTGTAATGAATTACTTCTTCGGCAAAGCTTGCGTGTCTTTTTTTGCCAGGAATAGCCTTTCCAGTGATTTCAAGCACCCTGATTACACGCTGGAATCAATTGATGCGAGGGGATTCGCAAACCAGATCGATCATTTTCTCAGTCTATATGATTGGCAGGTCAATCTCGCCCAGTTGAATATGCTCGACAGTCACGATACCCCGCGAGCACTGAACCTGATGGGTGAGGACAAGGCCTCGCTGAAATTGTCTGTATTAATGCAGATGACAATGCCCGGCGCGCCGTGTGTATATTACGGTAGCGAAATTGGCATGACGGGCGGCGGCGACCCTGATTGCCGTGGTGCATTTCCCTGGGAGAAAAAAGAATCCTGGGACCTGGACCTTCTCGACTTTTATCACAGATCGATTTCCCTGCGCCGAACCCATAAAGTGCTGAGAGTCGGTGAATACGAGTGTCTTTCGGCCGCTGATGATGTGTTCGCTTTTCAACGGTGGATGAACGGCTCGCAGGCGATCGTTATGTTCAACTCAAGTGACAACCAGGTCGATTTCTCATTAACTCATGCGAGTTTTGAGCAGCGGGCCTATTATAGAGTCTGGCCTGAAAATACCGGACAAATCGTGCAGGTTTCCGATGGACATTTAAACCTGGTGCTTCCTCCACGGGACGCCGTTGTCCTGGTCAACCAGAGCCGCGCTTAGGATGGGCCTGAGAAAATGACCACAGAACAATTCAAGTCGCCTGTGCTGGACGATGTGATTTATGGGCATCAGATAAAAGCGGAGCACCGCACGGCTTTCCACCTGCAAACCATTACCGGAATCCTGCATCTCAATCGCAGGTCTCCGGAGATCCCGCAGCCCGGCCAAACGCAGCGGCTGACAGTCACGACCTCCGGTCATATCCCATTTGAAAAGGTAATCGCCTGTGTAACTACCAACGGAATCAATGAGCACATGATTCACTTTGACAAAGGTCTAGTCGAATGGGATGTGCTCAGCTGGTCTTATGTACGTTATTGGTTTGCTGAATTACCGGTTATATCGAAAGGTGCACATGTCACCTACCAGGTATCTGGTAAAGTCGCAGGCATGGAGGACATCTGGATTTATGCGGATAACCAGGCGGAATCGAGCGAATCCGCAACCATTTTTTCATTCGCGACCGATTTTCAGGCTGCTCCTGCATGGTCTGCCGGGGCCCTGATTTACCACATTTTTATAGACCGGTTCGATCCAGGGGCTGGTAAAGATTGGCTCCCGGCTGCTTCGTTAAAGGATTTCCATGGTGGGACTCTTCAAGGTGTTATCGACCGACTGGACTACCTTCAAGCAATGGGTTTCAATACGATCTGGTTGTCACCGGTTTTCGCCAGTCCAACCCATCACGGCTATGATTCGACAGATCTTTTCAATGTAGAGCCCCGTTTCGGATCGAATGAAGACCTGGAACGTTTGATCCGGGAAGTGCATGGCCGTGATATGCGCATTATCCTCGATTTTGTTCCCAATCACTGGTCGGACCGCCATCCGACGTTTGTGCACGCCAGAGAAAACGCAGACAGCCCTTATCGGGACTGGTATCTTTGGAACGAATGGCCGAATGATTTTGTATCTTATTTCAACGTTCAGACTATGCCGAAGTTGAATTTGAAACCCGGGTCATCTGTGCGGCAGCATTTGATGGACGCAGCCCGCTTCTGGCTGCAGAAAGGCGTCGACGGATTCAGGCTGGACCATGCAGAAGGCCCCCCGCATGATTTCTGGGTTGAGTTCAGAGGAGTTTGTTTGGAAGAAAACCCCGAATCCTGGTTGTTCGGTGAAATCGTACGACCTCCGAACGTCCTGAAATCCTACGCGGGCGGGATGCACGGCTGCCTCGATTTTGCACTGACCAGGGCACTGCGCCAAACATTTGCACTGGGGAATTGGCCGCTCACTCAGTTCGAAGCTTTTCTTGCGGATCACCTGTCCTATTTTCCTTCCGGATACACAGGGCCCGCTTTTCTCGATAATCACGACATGAACCGGTTCTTTTTTCTTGCCGGTGAGGACACTGATAGGATGAAGTTGGCGGCGTTGATGCTTTATACACTCCCAGGTGTGCCCGTAGTGTATTACGGTACGGAACGCGGCCTTTCACAGGACCGAAGCTGTGCGTCGGGACTTGGCCTGGACGAGGCGCGTAAACCTGTCAACTGGGACGATGATCGCAAAAAAGACCTGCAAGATTACTTTTTACGGTTGGCAGGCATTCGTAGAAAATTACCTTTTGCAGAGGAATTGACTCGCAGGGTAGTTTACCTGGATGATAAACAGCAATGTTATGCATTTGCTTGGTCGATTAACGAGCGGGCAGCAGCTTTCGTGGCCTTTAATTTGGACTACCGCCCTCAGAGTTTCAGACTCAAAGTGGGCGAATTTGAAAAGTTGAAGGACCTGATCAGCGAGACCGAATTGAGCCCCCTGAATGGGGAGCTAGAACTGGCTTTACAGGCAAAGAGCGGTGCTTTTTTAATCTCTACATGAAAAAATAAGGTAAGGAAACCGATCGCATTTACGTCCAAATGGCATAATTTATAGTGAACCGGGAGAGAACATTTAATATGAAAATGCAGGCTATCTGGAACGACGCAGTGATTGCTGAAAGCGATCAAACAATAATGGTAGAAGGTAATCATTATTTTCCACCGGACGCGGTCAACAGAAAATACTTCGCGCAGAGCGAGCGGCACACGGTCTGTCCCTGGAAAGGCGTGGCCAGTTATTATGATGTCGTAGTCAATGGAGCGAAAAATCCCGGCGCAGCCTGGTATTACCCTGATGCTTCCGAAGCGGCGAGGTCGATCCAAAATTATGTCGCATTCTGGCAGGGTGTCCAGGTCAGGCAGGTGGATTGAAAATTTTGGTTTAGAAGTTTCGGTCAAGAAAACAGGCGGTTGCGCCTGTTTTTTTCTTTACTGGCAGGCATTCTTCCAGAGATCTCGGAAATATTTAATCCTGGATATCCGGAAAAAAATTGAACGAACGCCGTTTTTGTTGTTCCGGAATTCCTTTGCCCATATTTTCGACTTGATTAATAAGGGGCTTGTCGTTGGTCTTGAACTGCATCCGGTAGAGCCGGGCATACAGCCTGTCTATTGCGATGAGTTCGTCGTGTGTCCCAACCTCAACCAATTGCCCATCGTCCAGGACGGCGATACGATCAGCATTTTTGATGGTGGAAAGCCTGTGAGCGATGACGATGCTTGTCCGGTTTTTCATCAATCGCTCCAATGCTTGCTGGACAAGCGCTTCGCTCTCACTATCCAGTGAGGAGGTCGCTTCATCGAGAAGAAGGATACGCGGGTCTTTAAGCAAAGCTCGTGCGATCGCAATACGTTGTCTCTGACCGCCGGACAGCTTTACGCCGCGTTCGCCAACGACGGTTTCATAACCTTCCGGTAGCTCAAGAATAAAATCGTGCGCATTTGCCGCTGCTGCTGCCGCCCGAATTTCTTCTTCGGTTGCATCCAGGCGCCCGTACAGGATATTCTCGCGCACGCTCCCTCCGAACAATAATGCCTCCTGGGGGACAATGCCGATTTGCCCCCGTAGACTGTTGAGGGTTACATCTTTCAGATCGATCGAATCGATCAAGATTTGGCCGTCGGTGGGATCGTAAAACCGCGGGATTAAATTAACCATCGTCGTCTTGCCGGCGCCACTCGGGCCGACAAGTGCAAGAATCTCGCCCGGACGAATGGATAAACTAATCCGATCGAGGATTTTATTGTCTGGATGATCGCTGTAAGCAAACGAAACATTGTCAAATTCAATGCTGCCTTTCAGGGGTGGAAGACCAACTGCTGCTGGCTGCTCCCTGATTTCCGGTTCTGTGTCCAACAGTTCAAAAAGCCTGTTCGTTGCGCCGAGTGCCTCCTGCAGGCTGGACCATAAGCCTGAAAACTGCCCGATAGAACCGGCAATCGTCATCGTCAGAATGAGGAAAAACACGAGTTGACCGGCATTAAGCCGCCCTGCGAGCACCTCGTTCCCACCAAACCAGAAAATAGAGACGGCCGCAGTG
>JBFGQG010000068.1:0-11526 GCA_041564295.1 Anaerolineales bacterium
CGACGATCAGCGCCAGACCGACAGCCACCTCAGCGGCTGCAACCGTCATCACGAAGAAGACAAAAATGTGGCCGTCGAGGGCCTGGAACTGCTGTGCAAACGCGACGAAGAGAAGGTTTGCCGCATTCAGCATCAGCTCAATGGACATGAAAATCACGATCGCGTTTCGCCTGGTCAATACGCCCAGCACGCCGATCAGAAACAGGATCGCGGATAAAGTAATGTAGTGTTCAACAGGGATCATATTTTTCTCACAAGGTAGCCGCAGTTCTACTGCTTCTTCTTGCCCCCGTCCTTCGTCAGGACAATTGCACCGATCATCGCAACGAGCAGCAGCACAGAAGTTACTTCAAATGGGATCAGGTACTTGTTGAACAGGATTTCTCCGACCTCGACCGGACCCCCAAAACCATCAGGGAAAGCTGTCGACACTGCATCGGAAACGCCTGCGAGCCCGATCTGGTAAACGCCTGCAAAAATGAAAAGCAGCACGAGCAGCCAGGAAAAGTACTTCTGCCATGGGAGCGTATCTTCACCGCCGATTTTTTCAGCCCCCAACAGCATGATGACAAATAAGAAAAGCACCATGATGGCACCGGCATAAACCGTCACCTGGGACATGGCGATGAATGGCGCTCCCAGCATAAGAAAGAAAACCGCCACAACGGCAAAATTCATTATCAAGAAAAGCGCTGAATAAACTGCGTTTTTCGCATAAAGCATACCAAGTGCCGCCCCGACTGCTACAAATGCCAGGATGTAAAAAGTTATCAAGTTTCCGTCCATAATCCAATATCCTTGGTCAGTTGGTTTTTTGGTTGGTTGGTTATCTCAGGAAACCGATCGCAGATAATAAACCAGCCAACAAGCCAACTGACGAACGAACTAATCGATCGGATCCTCCATGTCAGGGACCGAGCGATCGAACGCACCCGGCTCTACTTCTTGAGGAGTCGGCGCGCCGCCCTCAGGTACCGGAACCAGCAGCATGTTTTTGTCGTAAATCGCATCCGAGCGGCTCGTGAAAGAGAGCTCATAATTGTCGCCGAGCACGATCGCTTCCGTCGGGCAGGCGTCTTCACAATAACCGCAGTAAATGCAGCGAAGCATGTTGATCTCGTATGTGCTTGCATAGCGCTCACCCGGCGAAAACCGGACTTCGTCCGTATTCTCTTCCGATTCGACAAATATTGCATCTGCCGGGCATGCTGCAGAACAAAGCGAACAACCGATACAGCGTTCTAATCCGTTTTCATACCTCTCGAGCACGTGCCGGCCCTTGAAACGGGTGCGGACAGGGCGCTTTACTTCCGGATACTGGTAAGTAATCGGTTTTTCAAATATGGAACGGAATGTGGTCCACATCCCGGTGGCGACAGCCTTGAATTCGTTTAATACTGACAATTCTTGTCCTCCGTGCGAGGTCCGGTGAGCGAGGTGCCAGGTCGGCTTGTCAAACCTCGCACCCTGCACCTCACACTTTTATCCTATTGCTACAATAATAATCGCCGTGATAAATACATTCGCCAATGACAACGGCAGCAGAACTTTCCAGCCGAAGGCCATCAGGCGATCGTAGCGAATGCGTGGTAAGGTCGCCCGGATCCAGATCATCAGACCAAGGCCGATAAGAATCTTGATGAACAGGTAGATCGGACCCAACCAGGGCAGTCGGTCGACGAACGGTCCAAGATAACCGCCAAAATAGAGGGAAGCGCCTATCGCGCTTACTGCGACCATCTTGATGTATTCCGCCATGAAGAACAGCGCGAATTTCATCCCGGAATATTCAGTATGGTAACCGGCCGTCAGTTCCTGTTCGGCCTCGGGCATATCAAACGGCGCCCGGTTGACCTCCGCGAGCGCAGCGATCAGAAAAATCAGGAAACCGATCGGCTGCCAGACGACGAACCAGACGTTTTCCTGCGCCTTGACGATTTCACCAACGCCCATCCCACCGGCCAGCATGATCGGCGGCACAAAGGAAAGGCCCAGCGCCAGCTCATAGCTGACCATCTGGGCCGCAGAACGCAGCCCGCCCATCATGGCGTATTTGTTGTTCGAAGACCATCCGGCCAGTGTAATCCCATACACGGCAATGGATGCAACCGACATGATGTACAGCACGCCCACGTTTATATCGCCGACCCCCAGGAAAATCTCACGTCCGAACATCTGCACCGTCGAACCCCAGGGCACAACAGCCATGATCACCAGCGCCGGAATCACCGTGATGACAGGCGCTACCACGAAGAGGATCTTGTCTGCTCTCGCAGGGATCAGTTCTTCCTTAAAGATCAGCTTGATCCCGTCCGCGGCCGGCTGCAGCCAGCCGCCTGGTCCGACACGATTCGGTCCAATACGGACCTGAATCTTTGCGAGCAGCTTACGTTCGTACAGCGTAGTGTAAGCGAAACCGGTCACCAGGATAAGGGTCAGGATCGCCCCTTTGATCACCCATTCCAGTAATAGTGCAGTATCCATAATCCCTCAAAATCACGGAAGGTCGTCACAACCTTTCCGAATTTTTATGCCAATTCCTTTTCCAGCACACGGACTTTCACCGGCGCAGGCGCTTCCAGGTTCAACCCCATGCTGCGGGGCACGAGGACGAAACCTGCCGGGACACTTTCATCCAGCCGGACAGACAATTCGATTTCTCGTCCGTTGACCTGCACGGAGGCGATACTGCCGTTTTCAAGGCCAAGTTCACCTGCATCGGAGGCGCTGACGATCACGTGAGGCTGCGCCAGGCGTGGAGCCAGCGTCTTCGACTGACTTATGACACTGCCCTGGTCGTACAGTACAGTCACAGGAACGGCTGTGAGACCGCTGACTTCCTTACCGCTCGGAGCCTTCCAGGCTCCTTCAAACGACCCGTCTCCTGCAGGCAGCTGGACACCCAATCCAAGCGAGTTCTCGTACGTGGTGCCTCCATAGTACATATCGCTGCGCCCGACGATCGGCCACTGCTCTTCCGTTCGCGAAATTGCGACGTATGTCAGCCCGGAATAACTCTCCACCTCTTCCGCGAGAGCCGAGAAGATGCGCGGCGCAAAGCGGCCCTCGATCTCAAGACCGAAGCGCACCGCAATCTGTGCAGTGATGGTGAAATCCGGGCGTGTTCCGGGGAGCGCCGGAACGGTCGCATAAAACCGCTGGACGCGGCGCTCACCTGAAGTGTACGAACCGTCGCGCTCCGTAAATGTGGAAGCCGGCAGCACGACATCAGCCGCTTCTGCTGTCCGGGTCATGATCACGTCCTGGACAATCATGAACGCCTCAGGTGCTTCCATGCCGGTATCGCCAAGCGGATCGGCGCCGGCGATATAGAGGGCCGCAGATTTCGCCATGGACGCAGCCAGGTCGGCGTTCGGCCTGTAACCGAGCTCCCAGGCACCCTGGTCGTTGGCTCGCGGGTGAACGGCCACAAGTCCGTTGTTGGCTTTCCCTGAGCGGCCGGTATTCACCAGCCAGCCGGCCAGTCCCTCAGCGAGCTTTGCCGAACCGGCCAGGCCTAATCCTTCGCTGCCGTAGAAAATGACAGTGTTTTCAGACTTCGTGAATTCCTCGGGAAGCCTGTCCAGGACCGTCAATTCCTGCCCATAGATATAGCGCAGTTTGTGTGTTGCAGCCCGGTCGAGCTTGGTTGAGCGCGGATTCGCGACGACGACGGTCGCACCTCTTTCTGCCGCCTGCTTGACCCGCAGCCACCAGACAGGGGCTTCCTCCTCGAGGTCGCTTGCGACAACCAGGATCGCATCACCTTTGCCGAGATCGCCAAGGTTGGAACCCTGGCTCAGGCCGACCCTCGTCACGAGGTCCCCTCCCGCAAGGTGGGTGTAAAGCGCCGTTTCACCATTGAGATGAGTGGTGAATTTGCGCAGGTTGTATAAATCTTCGTTCGACAGGCGTCCGCTTGCGACACTCAACAGGCTGCCGTCGAGCGCGCCAAGCTTTTCCGCGATGTAGTCGAGCGCAGCGCCCCATTCAACAGGTTTCAGGTCGCCGTCCACCCGGATCATCGGTTGTGAAATCCGTTTATCGCTCTCTCCCAGCGTGTAGCTGGAAAAGCGGCCTTTATCGCACAGCCAGATCTCGTTTACGGCTTCGTTCTGGCGCGGCATGGCCCGTTTGATCGCGAACCCACCGCCGCTCTTGACCTCACGGCGCGTATTGAAAGTGATATTGCAGCCGACCGGGCACTGGTTGCAGATCGAAGCTGCCGAGTTCAACTCCCATGGGCGAGCGCCGAAGCGAAAATCCGCGGTCGTCAGCGCACCGACAGGGCAGATGTCCGTTGTATTGCCCGACCAGTAAGAGTCGAAACCAGGGTCGGAGAACGTGATGATTTCAAGCCGCCTGCCTCGGTTGAAGAAACCGATAACCGGATCGTCGGCAATCTCGTCCTGGAAACGCGTGCAGCGCGCACACTGGATGCAGCGCTCGCGGTCGAGGTAGATCAAATCCCCTAGCGGGATATTTTTCGAGAAATGGATCTTGTCGTCGAAAACGAAGCGGCTGGTCCCTGGGCCGAAGTGCATCGTCAGGTTCTGCAGGGGACATTCACCGCCTTTATCGCAGACCGGACAGTCCAGCGGATGCGATGTCAGGATGAATTCGATGACCTCGTTGCGCGCTTCCTGCACGTTGTCGGTTTTTCCGTGCACGACCATGCCTTCGGAAACGGTCACCGTGCAGCCGGTCTCAAGCTTGGGGTTGAAATTAATGACCGGGTTGCCGTCATCATCGAGGACAGGCTGCCCGGTGGCGCGGTCGATCACAGGCCGGCCCACATCTACCAGGCACATGCGGCACATACCGACTGGCGCCATTTTCGGGTGGTAGCAAAATACAGGGATGTCGATCCCGATCAATTTGGCGGCGTCGACCACCAACGTCCCTTCCGGGACGGTGACGGTTTGGTTATCAATCGTAAGAGTGACGTTCGGTGTCATAAGCTGTTCTGCAGTATCCTGGAATGCTTCAGGCCGTGACCGGCGCTTCCGACTTCAGTGTTTTTTCTTTCCAATCATCCGGGAAGCGTTCGATCCCGGTTAATACGGCCTGGATGGAAAACTCACCCAGCGCACAAAGGCATTTGCCCTCAATCTGCCGTGCAACATCGTAGAGCAGTTCCACCTTTTCAACGCCGGCGCCCCCATCGACGAAATCGTCTACGAGATGGGTCATCCAATAAGTCCCTTCGCGGCAGGGCGTACACTTCCCGCAGGATTCGTGCTCGAAGAAATGCAGAGTCTTCTGGACAAGCCAATCCATGCTGACGGTCTCATCCATGACGATAATGGATGCAGAACCGAGCAGCGAACCGACGTTCTGGACCTGTTCATAATCCATCGGGGTGTCCAGCGCTTTATCGTTCGCGACGATGATTGCTGAAGACGCGCCGGCCGGCATGATGGCTTTAATCGCCCGGCCGCCGGTGATCCCACCGCCGTGTTCGTATATCAACTCACGGAACGTAGAACCGAGCGGCAGTTCGTAGTTTCCTGGTTTTTCAACGTTTCCCGAGAGGGAGAATATTTTCGGACCAGGAGATTTATCAGTACCAATGCTTTTGTACCATTCCCAGCCGTTTTCGATAATCTTAGGGACGTTAGCAAGTGTTTCAACATTATTGACGATCGTCGGTTTGCCGTACAGCCCAAAGCTCGGTGGGAAAGGCGGGCGCAGCCGGGGCTGGCCGAGTTTGCCCTCGAGCGATTCGAGCAATGCAGTCTCTTCTCCGCAAATATATGCGCCTGCCCCGAGATGGTTGTAGATCCGCAATGAGAAATCTGTCCCGAAAAGGTTTTCACCGAGCAGACCGGCTTTTTCCATGTCGGCGATCCTGGCATCGAGCACATACGCCAGTTCCCAGAACTCCCCACGCATGTAGTTGTAAGCCGCGTTTGCCCCAACAGCATAAGCACAAATCATTACGCCTTCGAAAAACTGGAAAGGATTGCCTTCCATGATCTCACGATCTTTAAATGTGCCGGGCTCGGATTCATCCGCATTGGCGACAACATAGCGCGGGCTGTTATTTTTATCAATGAAGCGCCACTTCAAGCCGGTTGGAAAGCCTGCCCCACCGCGGCCGCGCAGGCCGGATTTAAATACCTCTTCGACGACTTCTTCAGGCTTCATCGTCGTGACGACTTTCTTGAACGCTTCAAATCCGCCGTGCTGCATGTACACGTCGAGCTGGTTGATATTCGGGATGTCTCGATGTCTTAAAAGTATGTGTTCCATAATATTGTTAATATCCGCTGACTCGTTGACTCGCCAGCTCGCTATTTCAGCTTCTCAATCAGTTCCATGGCGCTCTCGACCGTCTGGTTCTCATGGTAACTGAGGCCGTCGCCGTTTTGCACCTGGAACATCGGCGCCTTATCACAGGCTGCCAGGCACATGACCCCTTCAACGGTCACTTTGCCGTCAGGGGTAGTTTCACCAAGCTTGATACCGAGTCGCTCACAAATTCCGGCAGCGAATGCGTCTGCGCCGCGCAGGGCACAGGGTAGGTCAGTGCAGACCTGGATGCGGGTCCGCCCATCCGCTTTATCATAATAAAGCGTGTAAAAACCGACGATCGAACCGACTTCCGTCGAATCGAGCCCCAGGACCTCACCGATCTCTCCCATGTCCTTTTCTGAGACGTACATCTTTTCACGCTGGGCGAGGTAGAGCAGCGGCATGACGGCAGACCGTTTTTGATCTTCCGGGTATTTAGCAAGAATCGATTGGATTTCGTCGTTGTATTTATCGAGAAATGTATTCATAGCGATTATTTGGTCTTCGAAAACCACGGTTACCGGTCTGTGTCACCGAGGACGATGTCGAAACTGCCGATTATGGCAACGAGGTCCGCAACGTAGTGGCCTTTCGAAACATAGGGCAGCGCTTGCAGATTGACGAAAGAAGGCGTGCGCCAGTAAACGCGATAAGGCTTCGGTCCACCGTCACCTTCAAGGAAAACACCGAGTTCTCCACGCGGGGATTCAACAGGCATGTAGACGGATTCTTTTGGGGCCAGGAATCCTTCTGTCCAGAGTTTAAAGTGGTGGATGAGAGCTTCCATACTGACGCCAAGTTCAGACCGCGGCGGGGGCACGAATTTGCGGTTATTGCTGGAGACGGGGCCGGAAGGCAGGTTGTCGAGCGCCTGGCGGATGATTTTCAGCGACTCGTGAAATTCCTGGATGCGGACGAGGTAGCGAGCATAGACGTCGCCGTCTGTATGGGTCGGGACATCAAAATCATACTGTTCGTAGCCGCAATATGGACGCAGCTTGCGCAGGTCCAGCGCCGGACCGGATCCACGCAGTGTCGGGCCTGTAAGGCCCCAGCGCAGTGCATCCTCGGCGGAGATTACGCCGATGCCAACGGTGCGGTCTTTAAATAGCGGGTTGTGGGTGAGCAGGCGTTCGTACTGCGCCACGCGTTCCGGGAAGATCTTGACGAACTCACGTACGTGCGCTTCCCATTCCTGGGGGACGTCGCGCCACAGGCCTCCCGGGCGGAAGTACGTCGTCATCATGCGCTGCCCGGATATCATTTCCATTATGTCGAGGATCATTTCCCGCTCGCGGAACGCGTACAGGAACACGGACATGGCTGCCAGGTCGAGCGCATGCGTACCGAGCCAGACCAGGTGCGAGGCAATACGCTGGAGCTCCGTCATAATGACGCGGATCGCCTGCGCGCGCTCCGGCACGTCCAGGCCGACCAGTTTCTCGATCGCCATGCAGTACACCAGGTTGTTGCCCATCGTGTTGAGATAATCCAACCGGTCGGTCATGACAGCCGCCTTGATGTACGTCTTGGCTTCCATGTTTTTCTCGATCCCGGTATGCAGGAACCCGATATCGGGGATGCAGTTAATAATCTCTTCACCATCAAGCTCAAGGAGCAGGCGGAGTACACCGTGCGTGCTCGGGTGCTGGGGTCCCATGTTAAGCAACATGGTTTCGCCTTCCAGCGCCCGTTCACTGACAAGGTGTTTGATTTCGTCAACGGTTACTTCTTGAATTTGTGCCATGATTATCTAATCCGTACCTGTTTCTGCTCCGGTCAATCCTCGGGATGCGGCTTCCGCTTCATGATTTCATCTTTATTGAAGCTGAATTGGACTTCTTCATACCCGAGCGGGTAGTCTTTTCGAAGCGGGTGCCCTTCCCAATCATGGGGCATCAGAATGCGGCGCATGTCCGGATGCCCGTCAAAGCGAACGCCGAACATGTCGAAGATTTCACGCTCGTGCCAGTTGGCACTCCAGTATTCCTCTGAAATTGTCGGCAGGGTATCGCCATCGGCCACTGGGACCCGGACTTCAAGCCGGCAGTTATGCACAAGGGACGAGAACTGGTAAATAATATGGAAGCGCGGAGTGAGTTCGGGCCAGTAATCGACAGCGGTGAGTGCAGAGAGGTACTCAAAACCAAATTCGTTCCGCAGCGCTGCCGAAAGCGGCTGGATCGACTCCGCTTTGAGGATGAGCCGGGGATCCCCGGCATATTCGCCGACATCGCCTCCGAAACGTTGTTGAAGCGCGTGGATAGTTTCTTTCAGGTAATCGCTCATCGCATTATGACCACTGGTTGAGTTTCTCTTTCTTAACTTTTTCGTGCAGAGTCATGATCCCGTGGATCAGGGCTTCCGGCCGTGGCGGGCAGCCGGCGACATATACGTCCACGGGCACAACTTCGTCCACACCCTGCACGATAGCATAATTGTTGAACACACCGCCGCAGGATGCGCAATCGCCCATGGCAACGACCCATTTCGGGTCAGGCATCTGGTCGTAAAGACGGCGTAAAACGGGGGACATTTTGCGGGAAACGCGCCCCGCTACAATCATCAAATCAGATTGGCGCGGGCTGGCTCGCATGAGTTCCATCCCGAAGCGGCTCATATCGTAAGACGATGCCTGGGAGGCCATCATCTCAATTGCGCAGCAGGCCAACCCGAAAAGCATCGGCCACATTGCTCCCGTTCGCCCCCAGTTGACGACATCCTCCAGGCGAGCCGTCACAACACCCATGTCGCCAAGTTTCTGCTCTACTCCCATTCCAGGGCTCCTTTTTTCCAGGCGTAAATGTAGCCAACCAGCAATATCAGGATGAATACGCCCATTTCTATCACGGCGAACCAGCCGAGGCCGTTCTCGACAAATTTATTCAATACGACGGCAAACGGCAGCAGGAACACCACTTCGATATCAAAGAGGATAAACAGAACCGCCACCATGTAAAACCTCACCGGCAGCCGTCGCGTTCCAGGACCGATCGGGGTCATACCGGATTCATAAGGATTCAGTTTACGATCTGTGGGGCGGCGGGGACCAAAAGCATGCCCGAGGACGACGACCAAAACAGCGAGGCCTGTCGCCAGCACGAGCATGATCGCAATAGGAAGGTATTCATTCAGCATAGTTCTCTCGTGCACTAAGAATTCGGTTCATTTTATCACAATCAAATTTTCGTGCCAATAGACGTGTCTTTTTTCACAAATGAATGGCAGGCTGCTTCACACCGCTTCCTAATCCAACTTTCGATTACTCAGGCGGTATCCCGTCAGCGGGCCACGGAAAAAATAAAAACCCCGCCGGACACGTAAACCGCATCCAGCGCTTCACAAGGAATAAATTCGGTAGGTCGCATCTCCCCAACCCCCTGCCTGAGGTAAAGATAAGTCACCCCATATTCTTTCACAACCTCCCAAAATGCCTCATCACAGGTTTTCAGCGCCGAGACTCTGGCCGCCATCGATTGGATTCCCCGGACGTACGAACGCTCTCCTGTGAAATAAATGGCGGGAGGCAGCAAAGTCATGCGCCCGGTCAGCGGCATGATCCACCAGCCGCCGTCCACACCTCGATAGGTACTGCCTTGCCATCCGCTCACATTGATCAAGAAAACGGACGTTTCCGGTGTATTTTCTTGAATCCAGCCCATCGCTTTTACATCGGCAGCATCTGCAAGCACCGTGACCGGGTTAACGATGCTGCGCATCTCCACCACACCCCAGATAACCAGTGCGGCCATCGCCGTAAAGACAGAACCCACAGCGAAGAGGCGGGCAGGTCCGCTGAAGTCTGCCTCCAGCGGGCGGACGAACATATCTGCGAGCAAGATCGAGGCGGGTAAGAAAGCCAGGATGACGCCGTGGTCCGGACGGAACGGCGCCAGGTTTACGCCCCAGGGCAGGCTGAAAAGTCCAAAAAACAGCACAAATAACGCGAACGGCCTGACCTCGCGCCGCCGGCCCAGGACGACCAGCGCGAATATCGCCAGCCCATGGACAATATGGCTTCGGTAAGGACCCAACAGAAACCAGAGGTATTCCCGGTAGCCGCTAGAGTAAGCCTCGTCGATCGATTGGACAGGAGAAACGACCTCAACACCGAAAAACGGCGCGGCGAACCGCAGTGTAGACGCCAACCAGGGCAGGGCTAACAGAGTCCCCCCACCCACGCCTGCAAGCAATAGTAAGAGTTCGACCCGTAAAAAATTTCTTCGATCCGCCGCAAGCCGGTAGAGCGAGTAAACGACCAGGAAGAATGCCCAGATGAATGCGGCATAGTAATGGGTCAAAAGCAATCCGGTTGTCAGTAGACCGATCTGCAGGATGTTTTTCCGATCAAAACCCCTGTGATGACCATCCATAACAGCAGCCATCGCCAACGTCAACAAAAATGTGCCGGCCAGGAGGGTGTACCTGCCCCAGGTCAGGTAATAACCGGGCATCTGGAATACAAAACCTGTAAGCAGCATTGCAGCAAGGCCGCGGCGGCCGTCGCCCCAGATCGACTTCGCCAGGCGGTAGATGCCCAGCGAAACAGCAGCATTCAGCAGCTGTCCGAATATAAGCAGCCCGCGGGCAGGTTCAAGCTGCGCGATAAAACTGAAAAGTGCAGCATTAACGTGAAAACCCACGTGATAGTAGAGTGGGATGGGGATAAATGGCGCAAGCGATTCGGGCACGCCGCCAGTTTCCCGGACCAGGTGAATAATGAGCGTGTGGTGGATCGAATCGACCCACGCCGGCAGGTCGAGCGACCGGGCCTGGTAAAGACGGAAAACCAGTATCGCAGCAAATACGACCAGGGGCAGCGCAGCTTCCCATGTAAAAGGCGTTTCTCCCACCGGGCCGGATTTTTTTAAGCGTACCCAAGAAAAAACCAGCAGGGCAACGAGCAGAACGATCAGGACCACTAAGACCGTGCCCGAAACCTGAAGCCCGGTGAAATTCGTCAGTATGCCGGCAAACGCAATGACGGAAAGCCCGATACCCGCAGCATCCGCAAGCCGTTCACCAATCTCAGAGCTTCCCTCGTCAGCCCGGCTATGCGCAAGGAGATTGGTCCAGGCCAGGCCGGGCAACAAGATCACGAGTACAGCCAGGGGGATGAGAATCAGCGCAGGCATAAGAGCAGTTAACCGGTTCCTTGGCTTGAATCACCGGGATTCTGTCGGCGGATAGACGTCCAATACCTCCCCATCCACCACCAATTCCCAACTA
>JBFGQG010000069.1:0-11513 GCA_041564295.1 Anaerolineales bacterium
CCCCAGCTAAAAGAAGAGTATTTCAGGAATTACAAACGGATGGTTTACTTCGTCCAGAACGAAGACTCGGAGCTGCTTACCAAGGCGAAGCGGGTAGCACACTCGTTCGGTTTGCCCCTCGAAATTCATAAAACGGGATACGGGCAGCTCGAGACGCGGCTGGCAGCGCTGATTGAAAAATTTCCCGGTTAAATGCCGGCGGCCCTGCACCGGTCAATCCGAAAGGAAGGATTCGACGATATCCCCCGTAGCGCGCACTGCCGCATCAAAATCTGTTCGTGCAGCGTATATCTGAGCCTGCTCATGCACCATCGGATCCGATAACAGCCGTTCCATAACCGGGACGGCTTTTTTCATCGTGAACTGCCTCGGCAGCAATCGGTCACCAACGCCGATTTTTCGCAGGCGATCGGCGTTATCGAACTGGTCGTGCGCCAGTGGGGTGATGAGCTGGGGGATGCCGGCTGCAAGTCCCTGTGCCGTAGTGCCGATCCCGCCGTGGTGGACGAGCAGTGCTGCACGGGGCAGGAGCCGGCTCATCGGCACCCAGTCAGCATGAATGACTCCATCCGGGAGGTCCGGAGGAATCTGTTCCGGATACCTGGAAAGCAACACGGCCCGCCTGTTCAGGCGCCTGGTGGTTTCGATGGCTGTCCGGAAAAAGCCCTCTCCATGGACGTTTGCCGAACCTGCGGTGAAAATGATCGGCGCTGTGCCGCTTTTGAGGAAATCCTCTACCTTCGGTGGCATTTCTTGGAAGCCCTGCTCATACTTCACGAATCCGGTCTGTACCATACCTGCGGGCCAGTCGGGCTGAATCCGGGCAAACCACGCCGGGAACAGACCAATGACGCCCTCAGGGGAATGGATCCAACGACTGAAAATCTTCCTTACAGGCGGAAGTCCAAGTTCCTTCCTAAAAGCGTTCAGTCCAGGCGCAATCAGACGATCGACGGTTACTTTTTCGATGAAAGAAAGGTAGCGCTGCCGCAAACCGACCGGCAGCCTCTCCGGCAGTTTATAACCGGCCAGTTCGGGATTGTCGTGGGCGCTCATCAAGATCGAAGACTGCAGATGGACTGTTACCAGGCGGTGTCCGAGTTTTTCCTGTGCGAGTCGCCCACCGAAGGCCAGGCCGGAAGTGAGTAGCAGCGTTCTCTCCGGGTCGAACCGGGCTATTTCTTCATAAATTGGGCGCATATACCTCAAGATCGCCTTCCTTGCGATCACTTCCAGCGCACGGACAGGATGCCACAGGTCCGGATCGTTCATAGCATCTTGAATATCTTCCATTGTACCGATCGGGATGTAATCGAAACCGGCGCGGCGGATTTCGTCCTCAAGAACCGGCATATAGAGCACGGTGATCTCGTGCCCGCGGCGTTTCAACTCTGCGCCCAGGCCGAGCATCGGCAGAATGTCGCCGGAGCTGCCGACGGTACTGATTAATATATTTTTTCGCTGCATACGTTTCCTTTATCAATCTAGACTGCACACTTATATTTTGATACCAGCGATATTGTACGCACGCCCCGGAATAACCTCAAGGCCAGCTTGTTTCATTGGATTGTGATGAAGTGATGGCTGGACCTTGCGAAGGCTTAAGCCTTCGCAAGGTCCCTTTCTAACGCAATAAAAATGCCGGCGAATGGAATCGCCGGCTAAATTCATTCTTATCCTTTCGGCTTGTCAGGAATTGATTTGTGACCCATGCCCCGCAGCCGGGACAAAATCCTCTGCCTTGACCAGTTTGTCGGACCGCACCCAGCCCTCCATCCATTTGACACGTCCGACCGGCTCGAGGGTCGCGATCAGGGTCCATCCATCTTCAGGTCGTTCAACCTGGTAGCGGACCAGGGTGCCGCGCGGCAGAGTCCCCATGAGCAGCAATGGTGGACCGGCTTTTGCGCTGAGCGAACTCTGCTCATAAAAATCCGTCGCGACCAGATTCCGGATTGCACCGCCGAATTCTTTGATCGTGCGCTTTTCGATCCATCCCAGGCTGCTTTTTATTTTGGATTTATTCGTCGTGTTTTTTGACGGGAGTATGACCCGCACGAGCGACCATTTTCCCACCTCATCCCTGATTTGCAGCTTAGATTTTTCACCTAACCGCCCGATTTTTGGTGTGTTCTGTGCAGGTGATTTTTGACCGACGTGTTCGTAAATCTCAGCTTCTTCATCGATCCTGTACTTTTGGATATTCGGCCGGCCCTCTCCTGGATAGATCCGGTCTCGCCATTCCTGCATGGGGAATGCTGGTCCCGGGTCGAGCCGATTGACAAGGTTGATCTCGTCGTGAGAGATGATCTCCTTGATACCGTACTCTTTGACCAGCGCTTCTGCGATTGCATAAGCGACATCGAGTTGGATATCCGGGAACGTTTCCCAGCCTTTCGGCCGGTAATGCTTCCAGTGGGTGAGTTCCACCACCTGACTGTCCGGGATGCTCACGCCTTTAAACGACCATTTACCCGGACCACCTCGGAGATATCCGGCATTGTCGATTTCGATCCCGATCGAAAGGAGGTTCAGGTTTTCGTCACCTTCCCAATAGCTGAACCCGCAGTGGAACGCAACGCCGTCAAATGGGATAAATTGGACGACCCGGCCGTCGCGCCCGATGAGGAGGTGAGCCGAAACTCCTGAAGTCGGATTTTTGAAATAGTTGACAACGCCCTGCATGTTCGTACCGCCCGTGATATGCATCACAAGGTATTTGATCTCTCTAAGTTTGCCTTTCGGATCGTAATTTCCTGGGGAAGGCGTGATAAATTTCGCAAACCCGCCTTCCTTGGCCGCAAGCCGGTGGTCTTTTATTACTGGTGTGAAGCTGGCGACCTTGATGTATTCAGACGGAATCCAGCCGACGAGCCAGTCGTTGCTGTCAAAAGAATCCATGACCTCAACGAGCACCCAGTCCCTGCGTTCATCGATCACACTGACCTTCGCTCCGGCGCTCAGCGCACTATCCAGGACGGTCGGAAAGGCCATTCCCGGCCCGGTCCGGATGTGAATGTTGCGGCGCGTCTCCTCCATGATAATTTCGCGTTTTCCGGAAAGTTTTTCATTGAACGTCACCATTGGAAACATCGGTCCAGGATCTATTTTCCCGGCATTGATGTCTTCATGACGAATCACGCTCTCAAATGGATATGTTTCCATCAAAAGCCGTGTCACTTCGAGCAGGGTTTCCAGCTGCTGAGGCTGGAAATTCGTCCACGTTCGGATTTTCGTATCATTTTGCGGGGTCGTCGTGAACTGCTGGTTAGGTTGAAAACGTTGGAGGTAGCGATATACGACCCGGGGTGTATTAAGGAGCGGCCCGGGGTATTCAAGCTCGATTCCGATTGAATTCGCATTGTAAGCGTGTGCGTGGACGGCGCGCCGGTTGAACGGCACCATCTGTACGATCTCATCACCGTCCTCACTGATAATGAGATGCGTTGAGGTGCCGGCGTGCTGCTTGAACCAATTGATCGTCCCGAGTAACGGTCCCTGCGTGGCGTGTAGGATCAGGTGCTTTACCGACATGGAACCGCCCATGTTCGGGCTCTGGTCGTACCAGATTGAAAACGGGTCTCCCTCTTCTTTAACGAGCCGGTGATTCACGATCTTCATTTGTTTCTCCTTTTTGTTCAGCCGGAAACAACGTCAATCAATCCTTAAATGACTCAACCGGGTTGGAGGATATTCGATTGTTTATGTAGGTCGGGTAATAATGGATTGTAGTCTCAATGAACGACCCGATGTAAGCAGGGCCATCGGACACCCATTTTAGTATACAGGGTAATCTTCAAATTCCAAAATTGCCATCCGCAGTGCTGCCTAGTTTTCGGAAGGAAAAAGACCGGGAAGCGACGCCCGGTCTTTCGTTTGAACCGTTCAAAGGCACCGGATGATGCCATTGCAGAATACTCAAACCAATCGTTCACTCAAGAATAATAAAATGGTCTTCTTCCTGGTCGTAAATCAATGTCAGTATTTGCGAAGCTTCGATGCGCTGTTCTCCGCTGAAAACAGTTCGCCAGTCACCGTCATCGTCCTGGATTCGAAGTTCGATATGGTGGTTGCCTGGCTGGAGATCGTGAAGACTCATACCGTGGATAGTCCCGTCGCCGCGGATCCCGCTGGCTTCGTATGTTTCCTCGAGCACGAGGTTACCGTCGATCAAGAGTTCCACATGGACAGGAAACGGCACACCACTCATGATCTGGGTTACATCGACTGTCGCGCCTTCCGGAAGGACAACGCTGCTGCTCCCTTCGCGTTCCGAGACGACGCCAGAATGTTCCAGCAAGATACGGACCTGACTCTGGCCGGCCATCTTGCTGCTGCTCAGGAAGTCTACCGGCAGAGCCAGGGCGACGATGAGGCTGAACAGGGCGATGACGATCCCTGCTACCGGCAGATTCGGGAACATCGTGTTTCGGATGCGGTGATCGGGCAGGGAGGGTTTCTCTTTTTGCTCAACCGGCAGCATCGTTAAAGCCATCATCTCAGGGATCGGGCGGGCATCACTCGGCCCGGCCTCTCGCCAGTGGATGTTGGGCTCTAGGATCGATTTTCTCCTCCGCAGCCGCGCCGATTCCCATTGAATTCCCTCACGATAATTACAATCATCATACGGGCAGCCGAGTAAGAGGATATCCTTCGCCCCCATCTTATTCAAACCTTTGATCCAATCGACGTCCACCATCCCTATGCAGGGCAGAACGCACACCGCCGTTGGGTATTCGGTGCCGTTTTCCTGCCAGGTCCCCGTAGCAACTGGAGAAATCATTTGCAGAGCCGGATCAGACCACTGCCTCAGGTTCAAAGACTCCGGCAGACTGCCCAGGCTGGCATGCCGCTGGCAGGTGAAAACAACGATCGGATCATCGTTTTTCGCGATATGCGTTTCAACAGCTTTTCGAATGCCGTTTTCCCAGACATCGTTTGTCGGCATTTCCAGGAGCTCAATACCGAGCGTCGCGCACGTGCCCACACACAGACCACAGCCCGTGCACAGGTCCGAATTGA
The DNA here is from genome assembly GCA_041564295.1 of Anaerolineales bacterium. Taxonomy (GTDB): domain Bacteria; phylum Chloroflexota; class Anaerolineae; order Anaerolineales; family JABWBV01; genus DATDOR01. The sequence goes on from JBFGQG010000069.1 coordinate 5,023, forward strand.
TGACGGCGATCGATTTGAACCTCGATGTGTCATCGTCACGGTATTGCATTTCGATTGCACGGTAGGGGCATTCCGCGGCGCACAGACTACAACCACTGCATTCCGCCTCGCGGATAACGGCTGGACCGTTGTGCTTGCCTTTCATAAGCCAAGGCACAGCAATGCTGACGCCGAAGACGAGGGTCACCAACAGCGTGAATCCCGTGTTCCCCAATCTCTCCAGAACCGGTAAAAACCCGAGATACCAGGCATCCAGGCGAACACTCTCGATAAAACGCCCAAGTTCTGCAGGCGCCTCGCTCACCGCCGGTTTCAAGATGGAGACCAGAACGAGCGCGGCGCCGCTAAGAATCATGACCCAGCGCGGGCTCCAGAGGCGTGCCCGAGTCAATCGCAGGATGTGAATGGTAATTAAGAAAAGGAAAGCCACCGGCAGGAAGATGTGAACGAACAGGACGATCACGAATGCAGCGAACGAGGTCGATGCCATTTCCGGGTTCAAAAAAGTCAATGCAACGCCGCCGCCTGTCGAGTTATAAAGCACTTCGGTCATCCACTGCGACCGGACATCCCAGATAAGCCAGTAGCCCATCGTGCCAATCGCCCAAGCCATGATCACCATCACCCAGCCGCTGACCCATGCAAGCCAGCGCGAACCCCAAAAACGGTCGCTGAGGAAGGTTTTCAGCGCATGAATGACCGACACAAGCAAAAAAGCATCGGACGCGTAGCGGTGGATGCTCCGCATCAACGAACCGAACCAGTTTGCACTGATTTTCTCAACAGTCGCATAGGCAACTTCCGCACCGGGTCGATAAATGATTGTCAGGTATATGCCGGTAACGGTCAGTACGATGAGTAGATAAATTCCGAGGGTTCCGAGATGGTAAAGAGGGTTGAAGTCTGTATGAGTGATCCTGTTGACCAAGATTTCAAGTTTCGACCACCCCTTTTCAAACTTTCGAAGGAGCTTTCGTTCCGCGTAGAAGTTGTTCATGAGGCTAAGCAGTTTCCTGTAATTTCTGTGTTTTTGTCACTGGAGATATTCCAGAAGGCGGAGCGGTCACCACTTGGGATTTCCATGAAGGGTACTTCCGTAAACGGAGTGCATTGCGGGTTACGAACGTGCTGCTGAGCACCATGGCGAGCGCAGCCAGGACAGGCTGCAGTAGGCCGGCAACAGCAAGACCGATGCCGACAATATTATAAACCGCTGACCAAGCCAGGTTCTGGTAGAGTTTTCGGCGCGTTTCCGTTGATAAATGAAACAGCCACGGAAGCGCATGTAGATCGTCGTCAACCAGCGTGATTTCCGCAGCCGAACGTGCGACATCCGTCCCGTGGACCATGGCAACACCGATCCCGGCTGCTGCGAGTGCCGGGCCGTCGTTGATCCCATCACCGACCATCATGGTGTGCTGTGCATACCTCTGGACGATTTCGAGTTTTTCTTCCGGCAGTAATCCGGCCTGGACTGGGATGTGCAGCATTTTTTTCCAGCGCAGCCCGGCGTCAATGGTGTCGCCGGTCAGGATTTCCGGCGAAAGCCCCAGGTTAATCAAATCCAATAGTACAGCCCGGGTTTCCGACCGCAGGCGCTCACCGATGATGATGACCCCATGCACTCGACCATCCCAGCCTGCGTAAATAGTTATCTGACCTGCAGCCTGGGCGTCGATTGCCTGCGATTCTAATTGGCCGGGGATCCGGACCCTGTTGGCCTGCATCAGGCGCCTGCTGCCGATGTATACATCCATGCCGTTCACGCATCCAAAAACGCCGGCGCCGGGCACTGTGTGGAAACCGGACACCTGCAAGCTGGCCGGCAGGGGCTTGCTGTAGTGTGTCAGAATTGCCTGTCCGAACGGGTGCGTGGAGAACTGTTCAAGCGCCGCAACGGTCTCCAGGAATTTCTCCGCACCGGTCTCACCATCCAGGATGATGTTCTGTACGCTGTGCGGCATCTCCGTCAGAGTCCCGGTTTTATCGAAATATACTCTCTTGATTTGCATAAGTTTTTCAAATAAGCCGCTGCTGCGAAGCAGGACGCCGTTTTCTGCTGCACGCCCGACTGCCTGCCAGAGAGTCAGCGGCGTCGCGATACCGAGTGCGCAGGGGCAGGCGATCAGCAATACAGAGAGGCTGTTTAAAAGGGCCTTTTCCAGACCGTTAACAAAGTAATGTCCCGCAAAGGTCAGACCGGCAATGAGGATTGCGACATAGACCATCCTTGCTGCGAATCGATCAGCCAACCGTTCGGCAGGAGACCGCTGCCAGACCAGGCCATCGAGCAGCTGCCGGATCTGCCCGGCCCGGGTAAACTCGCCGGTTTTTGAAACGATCAGGTCAAAAGTCCCGTCGAGATTGTGCGAGCCGGCGTAAACAGGTTCATTCAAGCCGCGGATCACCGGGCTCGGTTCGCCGTTGAGCAGGCTTTCGTCTATCTCGCCCGTTCCGCGAGCGATGATGCCATCAACGGGGATGTAGTCACCGGGGCGGATGCGAATCCGATGACCCGGTTCGAGATCTTCGACCGGGACGAGTTCTACTCTGTCCTGTCCCACTCGCGCAGCTTTCTTTGGAAGGGCCGCTGTCAAGGCATTAAATGCCGTTTGACCGGATTGGTGGGCCTTGATCTCGAGCCAGCGGCCGACGGTCAGCAAGAAGAACAGCATTGCTGCCGTATCGAAGTAGACATGGCCTGACTGGAGGAACAGGTTGCGAGCCGACAGTCCAAGTGCTGCAATAGACCCAAGCGCGACGAGGGTCTGGACGTTTGGCAGGCCGCGAATCAGGCTGTTCAGCCCGGCCCGTAAAATCGGAAATCCGAGAAGTACGCTCAAAGGGATGCTCAGCACGAACTGCATTGCGTAAAAAAAATGCTCCATCCATGCAGAATCCGGAGAGGAAAGCCCCATCCAGTCACGGACATACATAATTACGCTGACTACCATGATGTGCATGGCAAGCAACCCGCCGACCAGCATGCGTGTGAAAAAGCGATCTTCTTCTTCCTCGTCGTCCCCCTGGCCGGCGCGGTATCCGAAACTCCGGATTCTGCGGGTGATTCGCTTCAATGAAATCCGCCCTTCATCGAATGAAATCCGCGCTTTCCGCTCCAAAAAGCTCACCCTGGCTGCTGTAACGCCCGGCGTACGTTTCAAGCGTTCTTCGACGAGCCAGGCGCAGGAGGCGCACCAGAGACCGCCGATATTCATTGTGACGTGCTGCAGCTGGCCTGTTGTTCCAGCTTCTGCTGCAGGAAGGGGTGATTCTTTCAGGAGAATGGCAACCTCTTTACAGGCATGGCAGCAGTAATTTGTATTTTCCGGTCCGGGGACGGGAACCAGCACCGGCAAACTGCAGAGATCGCAGGTTGTGATGTTTTTTACCAAAGCATTACCTTTCCGATCATCAAGTGGTCGACAACGCCGAATGCGGCCATCCCACGCATCCCAATTTGGAGGCTGAATAATGCCAGCGCTACAGCCGCTCCGTAGCGCGACCAACCTGTAAAGCGAATATTTATTGACAATAACGTGACCGTGATCAGCACAGGCACAGTAGCCAGGCCAAAGACAGCCATGTGCAGCGCTCCTTCCAGCGGCGCGGCGGAAACAGCAGCCGTGAAAAGCGCAGTGATCACGAGCCCGCAGGGAAGCAATCCCCAGGTCATCCCGAGGACGACCAGCTGAAACGGGTGCTTCTGCCGGCTGACTCTCTGGAATATTTTTCGCCAGGTGGAAACCAGCCCGGGAAAAAGTATCTCGGGGTTTGGCGCAAGTCCGATCAAAGTGAGCACGAAATATATCCCGAGTAAGGCCGTAAGGATCGCAACGATACCTTGAAATGCCGCCATCCTTTCAGCGAAGGATTTCAGACCTAGACCGAGCCAACCGGCCAGGAAACCCAGAAAGGAATAAGACAGCAGGCGACCACCGTGTACGAGCGCCCAGGCTGTCCGGCTGCTTCGTTCACCCAGACTCCGGTGCAGCAGCATCACGATACCGCTGCACATTCCCGAACAGTGCCCCACACTACCAGTCAGTCCTAAAATCAATGCGATCCACATAGACGTCTTCCTGAATACGTTACACGCGATTTTCGTTATCGGGGGTACGCCCCAGGCTTAGGAAAATCGGGCGGTTGTACATCCATAGAATATTGAACGTAATCCCAGCTTCCAGGCTTCATCCCAACAGCAAACCTAAAAACACCAGCATCAGATAATAATTCGAGGTCTTGAAGACATTGTAGGCCAGTGTCTCAGACGGCCTCCGCCACAGGAGCAGGCAGGAAGCGAGGAAAACCGCGCCGCTCGTCGCCGCCATCAGCAGGGCAACGCCTTGCAGGGCCACCACAGATGCCAGGACGGCAAATAATGCATGGATGAAAAGGACAGGCAGAGTCCGCCTGACTCCGATCACGTTCGGCAGCATCGGAAATCCACCCGAGGCGTAGTCTGCCCTGTGGCGGATAGCAAATGCCCAGAAATGTGCCGGCGTCCAGAAAAAAACAACGAGCGCCAGTGCGATAGGCAGGATCGGCCAATCCACCCTGGCGATGGACCAGCCGGCAAGCACCGGGCAGGCGCCGGCTGCGCCGCCGATCACGACGTTCAATACGGACCGGCGCTTGAGAAGCATTGTGTAAATAGGGACATAAATGACTATCCCCAGGGCAGTGAAAAGCGTCGTTTCGAGGGGCAGGGTCAGGAGCGAAAGAATCAACCCTGCCCCGGCCAATCCTGCACCCCAAAGCAACGCCAGGAGCGGGTTTTGAAGCGCGCCGGAAGGGAGCGGACGTCCCGCCGTGCGCGGCATCTGCCGGTCGATATCCTTTTCTAAGTAGTGGTTGATTGCGCCAGCTCCACCAGCCGCCATTCCCCCGGTCAGAGCGAGGAAGAACAGCTGGAAGGGGTCCAGCCACGGGCCGCTTGCTGCGACAGCCGTCGTCACAGCGGTGAACACGAGCAGGAGCGTCACGCCGGGCTTGGTCAGTCGCAGCAGGACTCTGAAAGTATACGGTCGATCTATGGCGATTCTGGTGTTTTGGAGGGCGCTGGTGTTCATCTTGACGATCCTTTTGGACTGCCGGCCCCTGTTCCTGGGGCCGGCAGTCTGGTGGAATGGAATCAGCGGACGAACCAGGCGCGGCCGAGGAGCCACCACTGGCTGAAGTAATACACCATGAAGAACATCAGGAAGGCTATAGCCAGGACGAAAGTGCCCTTCGGGTGTGCATGGGGCTTTTCCATGTCTTCATACGTCACGCCGACCGATTCAACAATGGGATTGTTATCGCCGGCAATCAAGAGGAGCCTGTTGGCTTCAGTCCGTTTGCCGGTGAAGACGGAAGCAAGGACGACGAGCAAGTACATCAATCCGCCTGTAACACCGATGATCGCTCCGATGCCCATGACGGCCAGACTCAGGTCGATCGTGCCGGGGATTGAAGCCGGGAAGATCGCGTCCGCGAACGAGATGTCCCAATGCCGGCGAGAGACGCCCTGTAATCCGGTCACAATCATGCCGATAGAGGTCAGGGTCATGCCGAAACCGAAAACATACGGCTGCCACATCGCCACTTTCTTGAACTTCAACTCTTTACGGAAGATTAGCGGGATCAGGTAGTAGGTCAGGGCCATAAAGGCCAGTGTCGTACCGCTGACAACCGTAGCATGGAAATGTCCGGGGAGGCGCATCGTGTTGTGCGCCGTCATATTGACCTGCTCGGTGCCAATAGTTACGCCGGTAACGCCTCCGATCCATCCGAAGATGAACATCGATATGACCATACCGGAGAAGCCGGGTTCTTTCCAGGGAGCCTTCCGGAGCCATTCGAACGAGCCGCGGGTGTAACCCTTAACTCGCATGGCGACTTCGATCGCGGCGGGGATCGAAAAGGCGTGGATCAGGCTGCCGAGGACGGCGAGGTACATTGCGTAAGAGGTGTTGACAACCTTGTACAGGAAGCTGTAGCCGGGGTCCACAAGCAGATGGTGGGCCGATCCGAGATTGATGAAGAAGAGGTAGAAAACGAAGGCCCAACGTGAAAGCTTTTCATTTACCGGTTTGGCGCCAACGGTGATCGCCGCGAGGGCATACCAGATGGCAACCATGGCGGCCAGGTTGACCTGCTGTGCAGGATGACCGAAACCCCAGAAGAAGTTGCGGTAGACTGCCGGGTCAAAGTTCTCAATCACGCCCATCGACCAGAGCCACGCTGGCACCATCGCCATCGCACCTTCAAGCAAGGTGTAGATCGCCAGGATGCCGGCGGTTGCCAGACCGAAAACGACCAGTGGAAGCGATCCTTCGTAGGTTTTCTCTCTCTTCGCCGTCACAATGTTGATGAAGAACAGGATCACGGCGATCAGCGCCCCGACGGCAAAAATGATGTAGCTGAGGTAGAAAAGCGGATGTGCTTTCAACGGAACATAAGCAGTAAACATTACGTCGGCTTTGCCCAATAAGATGATCACATTGACC
>JBFGQG010000070.1:0-11426 GCA_041564295.1 Anaerolineales bacterium
CGCACGTGGCCGATCTCAAACTGTTCGATTCCAAGCGCATCCGTATTACGCCGCGCCAGCCGGTAGAGCGTGCCGGCGCCGATCCCGCCGAGACCGAGGACGATGACGTCGAATGATCTTTTCATTCGCTTTTGTGGCGGTAGTATTCGTAGGCCGACATCGGTTTGCTGTAGTCGACGCGCCAGGGGCGGTCATCAGGACCCAGCTTACCGAGGGCCCGCGCCATCTCGCGCACATGGGTTGCCACTGAGCCGCAGCAAGATCCGATGTAATTGACGCCTATCTCGGCTGCGCGGCGAGCGTATTCGCCCATTTCATGGCGGCTCATCTGAAGGGGATCGAGCCCCGTAGGGAACTGTGGCAGGGATGTGAAATCAACATGGTCGTGCGGCGTACGGTACGCTGCGGGCTGCGTGGCGATGTATGCGTCCGTTGCTGTACGCATTTCCCCCGCAATCGGCAGCGTATGCTCGGGGTTGCGCAGACAGTTCACGCCGACGATCTCCACCCCGGCATCTGCCAGGCGGCGGGCGCAGTCCGCCGGCGTATCGCCTTCGTAACTGTGCGGGTCCTGCTCGAAGCTCATGGTGACCATGGCAACAAATCCTGCTTTCTTGATGCGTTCCGCTGCGATCAGGGCTTCCCCTAGCCAGGAGAACGTTTCCGCGATGATGAAATCAACCCTTTCATCCGCCATCACAGCCAGCTGGTCGTCGAAAAGCCTGCGGACACGGTCTGGTGAGGACGGGTCCTGCGGTTCGTAAGCCCATGTCAGGCTGAGATTGCCGGCGACGAGGGCATCTCCCTCTGCGGCGACCTGCCTGGCGATACGGACAGCCGCGCGGTTGATTTCCTCAACTTTCCCATCCAACCCAACCGTGGCGAGTTTATCTTCGCTGGCGTAAAAAGTCAGCGTTTGCATGACCTCCGCACCGGCGTGCAGGAATTCACGATGGAGTTGAACGAGAGCTTCCGGGTTCGTCAGTGATACTTCTGGAGTAAACGGACCGGCGCGGACATAACCGCGCTTCTCGAGTTCGAGCAGATAACCCCCATCGCCGAGAACTGGACCAGCGGCGAGACGGTCGAGTATGTTGACTGCCATTATCCGGTCTCCTGACCTGAAAGGAAGATCACCACTCAGCCAACTGGGCTGGCGTGGATTACCCGGGATGAAGTAAATTTACTGGTGATGTATATTAAGACGGGTGAATATCGATTTCTCATAAGAATTTTACATCATAAGTGGTTATTAAAGTAGGAATTTACGTGAATATCTTCTGATTCGGTAAAAATCGGAAGAAGTCGGTGGGGTTATAATTTGAGTCAGCGAGTCAGCGTAATAACGAATGGTTGTATGACTCGCCGGCACACCCACAGGAGTGTAATTTGGAGCCTGATCTCATTATCACCAACGGAAAGCTGTTTACGGCTGACCCCGCACGTCCCTCGGCGGAAGCCTTAGCGGTGCGCGGCAACCGGATTGTGGCGGTCGGAACAAAAGCGGAAATCACGGCACTGAGTGGTTCAGCGACGCGTATTTTTGATGCGCACCATTGCACGGTCATGCCGGGGTTCAACGACTCGCATTTTCACCTGTTCTGGGGCGCTCTCGAAATGGCGGATGCGCAGTTAGGGGGTTTGCAATCGTTGAGCGCACTGGCGGAAGTTTTGAAGGCGTATGCTGCAGAACACCCGGACCAGGAGTGGTTAGCCGGGCAGGGATTGATGTACCTTAAACTCCCGGAGCAGGCGCCTTTGACGAGGTTTCAGCTCGACGCAATCATTTCCGATAGACCAGTCATATTGGTGACGTACGATGGTCACACCGTCTACGCCAATACGAAAGCCCTGCAGCTTGCCGGTCTGCTGCACGGCGGTACAGCAGGGCCCGGTAGCGAGATAGTCATGCTGGAAGACGGGACAGCCAGCGGGGAACTCCGCGAGCCGGGCGCCTTCAAGCAGCTAACGGATTTAATCCCCGAACCGACAGAACCGGAGAAACGCGCGCTGCTCCACAAAGCATTGGCCGAAGCGGCGCGACTGGGGATTACGAGCGTCCATAACATGGACGGTGACATGGCCCAGCTGCTGCGATACGCTGCCCTTGAAGATGCAGGCGAATTGAGCCTGCGTGTCTACATGCCGTATTCTGTCAAGCCAGAAACAGAGGAAAGCGCTCTTTCTGAAGCGGTAGAGATGGCGCAGCTCAATCCGGGGGGGATGGCGCGCGGCGGCGCAGCGAAGTTTTTCATGGATGGTGTGATCGAATCATACACAGCACTGATGCTGGATGATTACACCGGCAGCCCTGGGAATAAAGGCGGCGCGCTATATTCGGCGGAACATTTTACGCGGATGGCAACGGCCTGTGATGCCCTGGAACTGCAGATCTTCACTCATGCAATTGGCGACGGCGCAGTAAGGCGCACGCTGGATGGTTACGAATCCGCTCAGCGCACGAACGGACGGCGCGACAGCCGGCACCGCGTCGAACACCTGGAAGTAGTCCACCTGCATGATCTTCCACGTTTTCGAGAGCTTGGCGTGATCGCTGCAATGCAGCCCGAACATGCTCCGCAGTCACCGGATGGGGCCGACATCTGGCCTGCGCGTGTAGGACCGGACCGCTGGGACCGTAGTTTCGCCTGGCGAACTGTGCGCGAAGCGGGTATAAGAATGGTGTTTGGAAGCGATTGGCCGGTAGTAACGTTGAACCCGATTCAAGGAGTGTATGCGGCCGTCAATCGTAAACCCTGGTTTGAGGGAGGAATCGATCACGCCCAAACTTTGGAAGAAACTTTGATATCTTATACGCGCGATGCTGCGTATGCCGAGTTCATGGAGAACGAAAAAGGCATGCTGAGAGAAGGATTTCTTGCGGACATTGTCGTGCTTTCTGAAGATATCTTCGCCTGTCCAGATGCAGATCTGCAACGGATTCAGCCCATGATGACGCTTTCAGACGGTCGCATTATGTTCGAACTGGGCTAAACCAGGTCGCGTTCAATCTGCACCTGCCACGTTTTCCCAAAGACCTGCTCTTCACCTTCAAATGCTTTCATGTGATTTTCGACGAAGAAGTGTGCCTCGTCCGCTGCCAATGTGCTGACCGTTTCAATGCGCACCCCCCAATCGCCGCGCTGGTAAGCCAACCGCGCCTCGACGCGCTGCCGCACAGAAAGCGGGTCGCCTTCCCTCAAAGTGTGCGTTTCCAGAGACCAATCATCTACCTCCATGCCGTTCGGCAGCAGCACACGACCTGAATCGAGCTCGAGCCGAAGGTTGATTTCATCATTAGTCTGGTCGCGGGTCAGGGTCTGGACGCGTTTCGAGGGTCGCAGGATAGTGACCTCCAAAGGCGCAGCGCTTTCCGGCGGCGGGAAGGAGACTTTACCATCGTTTGCCTGAGGGGCCCGAACAGGCAGGTTTAAACGACAGCCTTCGCCGGTGAAAATAGTCAGTGAGACCGGCTTCGGAGAAGGCCAGGCCTGCCGGGCATAGGTAGGTGAAATGCTGATCCGCAATTGATGGCCGGCAGGGATTTCATATCCGAGCATATTCAGTTTTACTGTAGCTTCATACCGCGCCCCTGGTAGGAGAGGCGCGGGAAACTCATGGGAGGCGTGGTGCGTCAGGTTGAGCAATCCCCAGCTGATCAGGCGAGAGGCCCCATCCCTGGCAACGTCGCACAGGCGCACCGCAACGAGCGCAAGTGGCTGATCGACCGATAATGATATTTCTAGCGAAGGGTTGCCGAGGAGAACGATAGGTTTATCGAGGGGTGCTGAAGTGAAGCTGAGTGATTCGCCGTCCGCAGCGCGCTGGTCGCCTGGATAAGAGCCCGGCGCGCCGTAGGACCCCCATGTGATGTGTTCGAAACCGTGCGTGAGCAGTCCGCGGAACGTAATGCTTTCTTCGCGTTTTGCAGACCAATCAAGCGACGTCCTGGCTGCAGTGCTGTTGAGGTAGCAGGTTGTGGTTTCGACGTGTGGTGAAGGCCAGGCTGGATCGGCAACCCAATATCCATCCAGTTCGCTGTAATGGCGTACAGGGGGTTCGTAGCGGAGGATATAGCTGCGCAGGAATGGTTCATCCATCAAGCCGGTGTCAAGATCTTTAAGCCAGTGGTCCCACCAGCGCAAGCTCTCCTGCAGGAATCCAACGGCCGGGCCGGGCGGACCCATTTCGGGAAACGTGTGGGCCCAGGGTCCGATCAGACCGCGACGCGGCGTATCCATACCGGCCAGAAGGCGCGGGATTGAGTTGTTGTAGCTGTCGCGCCATCCCCCGACTGCCAGTACGGGTACCTGGATGGCAGCATAATCTTCACACACTGAGCCGTGTTTCCAGTATGCGTCCCTGTGTTGGTGCCTCAACCAGGTTTCAATATAAGGTGGCGTTTTATCCATCCTTTCAAACCACATTTCCCGCCAGCTCTCGCCGACGAAGAGCGGGTCCGGCGGTGCGGCATTGTATACGAACATCACTGCAGACCACTGCATCATCTGCGAGGCGAGGACGCAACCGCCCATATAATGCACGTCGTCGTTGAAGCGGTCGTCGGTAAAACCAATAACGAGCAGCGCTTTGAGGCCTTCAGGCTGTCGAGCTGCGACCTGAAGCGCGTTGAAACCGCCCCAGGAAATTCCGTGCAATCCGATGCTGCCGTCACACCAGGCCTGTTTCCTCAGCCATTCGATCACTTCGAGCGCATCATCCTGCTCTTGCTTGAGGTATTCATCGTAAAGGATCCCGTCCGCGTCTCCACTCCCGCGCATGTCAACGCGGACGGCCGCATAGCCGTGCGAAGCGAAATAAGGCTGGCGGCGGGCATCGCGGATTGCCGTGCCATCATTTTTGCGATAAGGGAGATATTCCAGCAAGGCTGGAACGGGGCGGTGTTCGGCCCCGGGAGGCAGCCAGATTCGAGCGGCTAATTTCGTACCGTCAGAGAGGGGGATGAATACGTTATTGATTTCGCGTACCTGTTCCATTGAATACCTCTGGCAGAGAATTTGATGAGGATATTCTAGAATAAAAAACTTGAATCAGCAGGAGTTCCTACGCATTTTGCATTTCATCGATCGTCATGGCATGTTTTGTATAATAATCCCATAGCAAACGAGGAGGCTTAATGGAACTGAGACCACGTGAATCCGTTATTTTTGCTGACAATCTCAAACGCATGGTCACCTGGTATCAGGAAGTGCTGGGTTTCAAAGTGGACCGGATGTTTGACGAAGACTATGCATATTGCAACCTTGAAAATAGCCATGGCATTCAGATCGGGATCGCCGACGCGAAACAGATGGGCATTGAGCCTGGGGATCGAAAAAATAATTCCATCGTTCTCCAATTTGAAGTCGCAGACGTGCCGGCGTTTTTAGAACATTTGCAGGAGGTGGGAGGGACCGTCGCATTTGGACCTTCGTTCGATAAAAAGGGCGGGTTCTGGTATGGTGGTTTCCATGATATTGAGGGCAATCCCTTTTGGGTCGTCGATGAAAACTGCCCGTAAACTTCCAAGGACTGCCTGCGGCTAAAACGAAAGCGAGACATCCTAACAATGTCTCGCTTTATTGCTTCTGGGTCAATTTAGAAGGGCGGACACATTACGGGATGGATTGCAGGTAAAGCCAGATCGCCTGCAGGTCTTCCACATCTGCACCGCCGATGCGCTCCCAGGGCATCGCGAGCGGATCGAGTTCACGGCCGCCGGGTGTGACACCTGTCTGCAGGGTTGTGATGAAGTCTGCTTCTGACCAGCCGATCAACTCACCGGACATCGTCAGGTCCGGTGTTGCAGGAAAACCGTTTTCCACATCTTCAGGAACACCTTTGAGGTCTGGGCCGTGGCAGGCTTTGCAGACTGAAGCTCGATAATCTCCGAATTCGACAGTCACTGCGCGCGGTGGGGCTGTTAGAGGCGCAGCATCATGGTCAATTTTATGCGCAGGCAAGAAATCTGATGCCGGAATGACTCCCAGACCGAGCATTACTTTCGGCATAAACGCCAGCGCACGAGCTGGTGTCTCTCGATCAACCGGCGGGAGCGTCTTCAGGTAAGCAATTACATCTGCGAGCTCTCCAGCATCGACTGTTGTGTAGAATTCTGCAGGCATGATGATCAAATTTTCGCCGTTCGGCCGGATACCATGCCTTAGCGCCCGCAACCAATCGGCATCGCTGTACTTGTTTCCGATGCCGCCTTTACCGCTGGTCAGGTTGGGCGCCCAAAGAATGCCGGCACCGTCAGCTTCTGAGAATAGTTCCGCTCCGCCGAGGTCCGGACCGTGGCAATCAGCACATAACATGAAATGATTAACAAGGTACTCACCATTAGCAACTGCATTGCTATCAGTTGGTATCCGGATGCTGTCCGGTTCGAAAGTCCATTCCTTTGTGAGGAGACCGTTTGCGCGGACGCTTCCAACGATCACGACGACCGCGACGAGAGCCAATAGAAGGCCTATCAGGATACCTGACCATTTCAAGATTTTTTTCATATTTACATCCTCCGTTTCATTTAGATTTGCTTAAATAATAAGATCTTCGTGTCTTAAAACTGTTACGGAAAGCGTTACGAGGAAACCGCTTGAAGGAAAGCTGATCCAACTGGCTTCCACGGCGTTTTGGAACAGCAGTGTTTTCTGTTCCGGTCAGGTGTACAATAGCGATACCGGAGGAGGAACGCATCAAGGAGCGTATCGATGTTCGACCTGGAATACCTGGAACTGGCCTGGACAGAATTCACCTCAAACGAAGTGATCGTTCCCGGCGTTGACGCAATCATCGCTCGCTCCTGGCAGCGATCCCGACCGCTGTTGAATCCCTTCCAAAAAGTGAACCTCAAACATCTTGGTGTGAACCATATTCGTTCGGCATTAATTTCCAACACACCGCTTCTTTCGATCGCACGCCCGATCATGGAAGATATCTACCAGTACATAGAGAATTCACAGACGGTCATCGCATTGATCAACGGCGCCGGTTATATCATGGACCTCTGCGGTGACCAGGATATGATCGACCTCGCCAGGTCGTTTTCTATCGAATCCGGGACGCTGGTCGCGGAGAGCCATATGGGCACGAATGCCTTCGGAATCCCCCTGTTTGAAGGCGTACCAGTGAGGACTGTCGGTCCGGAGCATTATTTGAAGCAGTTCCATCCGCTGGCGATGACGGCTGCTCCCATTTATTCACTTTCTGGCCGGTTAATCGGAAATCTAGGCACTCTCAGCCTGGTCGACAACTACCACCCGCATTCACTTGGCCTGGTCGTTGCGGGCGTACGCGCTATCGAAGGCCAGCTCGAATCGACGAGCCTGCTCGAGGAAAAAAATTCTCACCTGACGGAACTCAATATGATCCTCGCTTCCCTGACGGAAGGTATCGTGGTTTGCGATCACCACGGGATCGTCATGCATGCTAATCCGAAAGCGTCGAAAATCTTGAATTTGCCCCAGGCCATACTTGTAGGCAGGCCAATCCATGATTACCTCTCTTTTCCGCCTGCATTCGAAAACGCATTCCAGTATTTTATGCCAATTCGCGATATGGAAATCAACCTGGCCACCAGGGACGAAACCATCAATTGCATAGTGAGCACGCGATATATCCAGAAAGAAAACCAGCCGCGCTGGATGATCATGGTTCTGCGAGCGGCGGAAGAGTTCCGCCCGACAGTGACCAGGCAGTTCGGCGTTCAGATGCCGTTTACGCTTGCAGATTTCCCGGGGGACTCACCCAAGATTCGCCAGGTACGGCGGATTGCCAAGTCGGCTGCATCTGCAAAAGCGAGCATTTTATTGAGAGGAGAGAGCGGGACCGGAAAAAACCTTTTTGCGCGAGCGATTCACATGGAGGGCAACCGGCAGAACAAGCCTTTTATCATTTTTAGCTGCGCTTCGATCCCGAACGAAATCATTCTGAAGGAATTGCTGGGTTTCGAAGGCCATGCACACTCGATGTCCGGCGGCCGGCCAAGTAAATTCGAGCTGGGCCATACCGGAACCATATTTTTCCAGGATGTCGATCAACTGCCGTTGGAAGCCCAGGCTGCGCTGCTGACCGTTGTCGACCTGGGTATTCTCATGCGATTGGGAAGTTCAAGGCCTGTTTCGGTTGATGTGCGCGTCATAACGTCGACTTCGGCGAACCTTGAGCAGATGATAGCGGAAGGCAATTTCCGCGCTGACCTGTACTACCGTTTGAGTTCATTCGAGATAACACTGCCTCCTCTGCGAGAGCGGAGCCAGGATATCCCTCAGCTAATTGAAATGATCGTCGGGCGGCTCAGTAAAAAGCCGATCCAATTAGCGCCCGGTACGATTGCAGCCCTGCAAAAATACTCGTGGCCGGGCAATATCCGCGAACTTGAAGCGAGTTTAGAGCGCGCAATAACCCAATCGCGAGGTTCGAATACACTAAACCTGCTGCACTTTCCACGTCATATCCGCGAACCAATCACCAGTGAGCTGCTCCCTGAGCCCCCCAGCGAAATTAAATCGATTGAAGATGTCGAACGAGAAACGCTCATTCAGGCGGCGAGAAAATGCAATGGGAATGTTACGCTGATGGCGAACCGCCTTGGAATCAGCAGGTCAACCGTCTGGCGAAAATTAAAAGCGCTCAATCTCACTGCCAAGCAGTTCAGGACGGCATCATAGTCTCAGATCGCGCAGGATGCCAGTATCAATTCATACGCCTATCACATCCGTTGATTAAACCTTCTTAAACCAAATGTTTAAAAATGAAACATATTTTGAAGAAAAATGTTTCATTTCGCGACAAATAATTGCAATTGTTTGACAGTTTATAGATAGACCATATAATTGATAATTAGGTTGATGATTCTTTTTTAGAAACTGGCGATACTCGACCAGATGGGGAGGAGTTGGGTGTGTTTCGAATGGACATCGCGCTTTTCGGAAGTTTGATTAAATTGAGAAGATATTTTAAGAAATTATTATTCAGGTGGGATACATCACTCTGTCATTTATCCAATTCTACTGGCGTTATTATTCAACTTAAGAATCAAACCGGCTGAGAATAATTTTCAAGCCGGTTTATTTTTTAATTACCTGGGTACAGAAGATAGATACCAAAGGAGGTGAAGTCTATACGGTCAACGTTGCTTCAGAACAGGGTCATGAAGTTGCCCACGATGTGTATTTCGGACCGGATGGCCCAACACGGGTGATCCGAGCTGAATGACTTTGAAAACCAAACTTTTCAGGAGACTCGAAACATGAAAAAGACCTTAACTCACGAGTTGCTAGCCGAATTTTTCGGGACATTTATCCTGATCCTCGGCGGCGACGGCGTAGTAGCCAATGTGGGCCTGGCCCCCCGGCTGGCCTCTGCTGGTTACGACTGGAACACCATAGTCTGGGGGTGGGGACTCTCGGTTATGGTTGCTGTATATGTTGCAGGTGGCGTCAGCGGTGCGCACATTAACCCGGCTGTGACGTTAGCCCTGGCGGTCAAGCGCGGCTTTTCCTGGGGGAAGGTACTGCCTTACTTCGCTGCGCAGATCGCAGGCGCTTTTGTCGGTGCAGCCGCCGTTTTCCTCGTTTACCGGGACGGCCTGGTTTCCGCTGGTATGCCGAATGTCTGGGCGACCGGCCCTGGCTCTGTATTCGGACAGGCTTACTGGAGCGCGGCGGGTTCCACTGGAGGTGAACCGTACACGTTAATGACAGCCCTATTCGCTGAAATCTTCGGAACGGCAGTGCTGATGTTGGGTATTGTCGGCTGGGGAGATTCAAGTGAAGGCAGGGGCTGGCCCGGTGCGTTCATCGTTGGCTTAGTGGTTGTGATGGTTGGCCTGACGCTTGGCGGACCGAGTGGTTATGCAATCAACCCGGCTCGTGACTTTGGTCCGCGCCTTTTCGGCCTGATTGCAGGTACTGAGGGCCTCTTTACAGGCAGCTACTGGATTATCGCTCCGATTATCGGTCCGCTAATTGGTGGTCCGTTTGGCGTGATCCTGTACGATGTTTTCATTAAGCCTGGCCTTGGTAAAGAATAACCAGGGACATAAGGAGATCTGACATGAAGAAGCTCATCAACCAGGTTGAAGATGTCGTCAAAGAGCAGCTTGAAGGGATGGCCGTTGCGCATCCTGACCTGATAAAAGTGAACTTTGGTCCGACATTTGTATACCGTGCGGATGCACCCGTTGCGGGGAAGGTGGGCTTAGTTTCAGGTGGCGGCAGCGGACACGAACCTATGCATGGCGGCTTTGTGGGCATGGGAATGCTTGATGCAGCCTGCCCCGGTGAAGTGTTTACGTCGCCTACACCTGATCAAATGCACGAAGCAGCCAAGAAGGTCGACTCTGGAGCTGGAGTCGTGTTCATCGTCAAGAACTATACCGGCGATGTCATGAACTTCGAAATAGCTGCAGAACTGGCGTATGCTGAGGGCATTCAAGTCCAAAATATCCTGATCGACGACGACGTTGCGGTGAAGGACAGCTTGTACACGGCCGGACGCCGTGGTGTTGGTGTTACTGTGCTTGCGGAAAAGATATGTGGGGGCGCAGCCGAAGCCGGTTACAACCTGACCCAGGTATCCGACCTCTGCCGTAAAGTCAACGTCAATGGACGCAGTATGGGCATGGCACTGACCTCGTGCATCGTTCCGGCTGCCGGCAAGCCAACGTTCGATTTGCCTGAAGACCAGTTTGAGATCGGTATCGGCATTCATGGCGAGCCGGGTCGAGAACGTATGCCTATGAAAACGGTCGACGAGATCACGGAAATGATGACTCTCGCGATCGTCGAAGATGGTCCATACAGCCGAACCGTGCGTGAATTGAAAGACGGAAACTGGACGGATGTACAACTCACCGACCCGTCGTTCAAGTCCGGAGACAGCGTGATCGCCTTTGTGAACGGCATGGGCGGCACCCCGGTTTCCGAACTGTATGCAGTTTATCGCAAGATGGCTGAGGTCCTCAAGATGAAAGGCATCACCATCGCACGCAACCTGATCGGGCCGTACATCACCTCCCTTGAAATGCAGGGGATGTCTATCACTCTGCTCAAGACGGATGATGAAATCCTGAAGTTCTGGGATGCACCGGTCAACACCCCCGGCCTGCGCTGGGGCGTATAAGTACATAAAGTTGGAGGAGGAGGGTGAGGGCGATGTCCCTCACTCCTCCATCTTGGAGGCAAACATGCCGATTAGTCGAGATAATGTCGTCGCGTGGATCGATGCATTTGCGCAGGTTGTGGCGGAAAACAAAGACTACCTGACCGAACTGGATTCTGCCATAGGTGATGCCGACCATGGGATCAACATGAACCGGGGATTCAAGGCCGTAATCGGAAAGAAATCCGAGTATGCGGATAAAGATATCGGGACGATATTTAAAACCATAGGGATGACCTTGCTGTCCACCGTTGGTGGCG
>JBFGQG010000071.1:0-11359 GCA_041564295.1 Anaerolineales bacterium
CGCCCGGTGCGCTTTTCGATATTTGATTCTCAGGTGAACTGTTATTCCGTTTCGGTTTCTTCGGTTTCTTCGGCCTCTTCAGCTTCATCGGCTTCATCGGCTTCATCGGCTTCAGCTTCAACCTCTGTCTCTTCAACGGCTTCTGCAGTTTCTTCTTCCTGCGCACCGGTTTCTTTGACCGCCTCAACGGTCTCTTCGACTTCTGCGGCAGGCGCTTCCTCCAATTCTTCTTCCTTATCAGCTTCAGCGGCCGCTTCGAGGGCCATTTGCAGGTCGAGTTCGGCGTACTGCGGCGAATGGACTTTGCGAAGGCTCAGACCAATGCGGTGCTGTTCCGGCTCGATGCGGACAATGCGGAGGGTCAGTTCTTCATCTTCGGTGAGCACCTCTTTCGGGTGTTCAACGCGCTGATCGCTCAGTTCTGAGATGTGGATCAGGCCTTCGATGTCCGTGCCTTCGATCCGAGCAAAGGCGCCGAATTTAACCAGGCGGACAATCCTGGCCTGGACAAGCTGGCCTTCTTTGAGGTGGGCGACTTTTTCAGGCCACGGATCCTCGAGAAGCTGTTTGATCGAGAGTCCGATCCGCTTGCGCTCTTCGTCGATGCTGATGACGCGCACGCGCACCGATTGGCCGACCTTGAGCACATCACTGGGATGCTTGATGCGGTCCCAGGAAATCTCGGTAAGGTGGACGAGGCCGTCCGCACCGTTGATATTGACGAAGGCGCCGAAATCTGCCAGGCTGGTCACTCGACCATCCAGTTCGTCGCCGACGGAGATTTCATTCAAAAGACGTTCTTTGAAAATTTCACGCGATTCCTGCAGGACGGCCAGTTCGGAGAAGATCAATCGCTGTCGCTCTCGATCGACTTCCAGAACTTTCACGATAATCGGCTGTCCGACCATTTTGCCCCAGCGCTGGTCTGGCGTACTGCCGCCGTAAGCCATGCGCCTTGAAAGGCTAACCTGTGAGGCCGGGACAAATCCGCGCAGTTGACCAAGCTTAACGATCAACCCACCCTTGTTGTAGCCTGCAATTTCGCTTTCATACAGTTCTTCGGATTCACGCAGTTTTTCTGCCTCGTCCCAATCCGCTTCCTCTTGGGCGCGGGTGTACGAAAGAATGAGATTGCCCTGTGTATCTTCCAGCGTGACGACAACGACAGTGATTTCACTGCCGACTATCATCTTTTCCAGTTCCGCTTCCGTTATTTGAGATAATTCCCGTCCGGGGATCAAACCCTCTGATTTTGCACCGATGCTCACCAGAATTTCGTCATCGTTCTTGCGAACGATCACACCGGTTTTAAGCTCACCCGGTTTAGGAAGTTCCAGGTTGAGATCCTCATCAGAAAGCAGCTCTTCCATAGAAGGCATTTCCGAAGAAGGATCAGACTCTACAGACTCTTGCTCGGGGGTTTCGTTGAGAATTAACTCCTGCTCGTTAAGCTCCTTATTGGTTTCCATAAAAAAGAGACGTCTCCATGTTTAATAAGATAGGGATGGAATTATACAAGGCTTGGTGCAAGTTGACAACCTTTATGGTAACATTAGAGCTTGCGCCCACTCTGGTGAGATAAGGCTTTTACCCGTTGGTGCACGATAATTAAGGATTTTTAAATGCCCGCAACCTATCCATTTACAGCAATTGTCGGCCAAAAGCGCATGAAACGTGCGTTAATCCTCAATGCCGTTGACCAGCGAATCGGCGGCGTCCTGATCCGTGGCGAACGCGGGACCGCTAAATCGACCGCTGCGCGCGCCCTTGCTGCACTCCTGCCGGAAGTCGAAGTGTTTTCCGATTCGCCCTTCAACGACGACCCCAAAGCTAAAGAAACCTGGTCCGATTGGGTTCACGAACGCCGTCAACGCGGAGAGACCCTTGGTTCCACCCACCGCCGTGTCCCGTTTATCGACCTACCGGTCAGCGCAACGGAAGACCGCGTGGTCGGAACACTTGATATCGAACAGGCCATCCAGAAAGGTGAACGCCACTTCGAACCTGGCGTCCTCGCCGCCGCGAACCGCGGCGTGCTATACATCGATGAAGTCAACCTGCTGGACGACCACGTCGTCGACCTGCTGCTTGACTCCGCCGCCATGGGCGTCAACATCGTCGAACGCGAAGGCATTTCATTCACCCACCCGGCGCGCTTCATCCTGATCGGGACGATGAATCCCGAAGAGGGCGACCTGCGACCCCAGCTGCTGGACCGTTTCGCGCTTTCCGTCGACATCAGGGGCATCCGCGATGCCCGCGACCGCGTGGCCATCATGGAACGGCACCTGCATTTCGAAACAGATCCTGACGCATTTATGCTGGAATGGGCGCCGCTGGAGCGCGAGATTTCTGAAAAGATCGCTGCTGCTCGCGAAATCGTGGACAACGTACAATATACGCGCCGTGACCTGGTCTCCATTGCTGCGCTGACAGCATCGATGCAGGTTGACGGTCACCGCGCGGACCTCGTCATCCTCAAAGCAGCTCGCGCCCAGGCCGCATTCGAAGGCCGGACGCAGATCACCGACCTTGACATCGCACTTGCCGCAGAACTTGCTCTCCCGCACCGCATTCGCCGCGGTCCGTTCAACCAGGCCGAGATCGGCATTGAAGAACTCCAGGACCGCATCTCCCAGCTTCAAAGCCAGGCTATGGGTGAGGACGGAGCTGCGGAACGAGAGGAAAAAGAGCAAGCAGAAGAAGCTGGCCAGGTAAAAAAAAAGCGTTA
The DNA here is from genome assembly GCA_041564295.1 of Anaerolineales bacterium. Classification (GTDB taxonomy): domain Bacteria; phylum Chloroflexota; class Anaerolineae; order Anaerolineales; family JABWBV01; genus DATDOR01. The sequence continues at coordinate 2,732 of JBFGQG010000071.1, forward strand.
GACAGCGAATCGGGTGAGGAAACGTCCCCGCGCGGCCCAATCGAACCTGGACCGCAGGACGTTTTTCAATCCGGCGATGCGAACTGGTGGGAAGGGGGCGAGAAGGTCAAGACCAGCCAGCCATTCGCCCCAAGAAGGTTGGACACACCCCTGGATAAAATGACGCGCCGGCAATCCGGCAGGCGTTCACGGACACAGACAGACCGCAAGCGCGGTCATTACGTGCAGGCTCGCCCGGCCCACGGCAAGACGAGTGACCTGGCGTTCGATGCCACACTGCGTGCAGCCGCCCCCTATCAGACCAAACGAGAAGAACAGCGCAAGAAAGTAGCTTTCGCCATCCAGCCGGAAGACCTGCAGCGCAAGGTGCGCGTGCGCAAGGCAGCCAACCTGATTCTGTTTGCTGTGGACGCCTCGTGGTCTATGGCGGTCGCCGAACGGATGTCGGCCACGAAGGGCGCGATTCTTTCGCTGCTGACAGATGCGTACCAGCGCCGCGACCGCGTCGGTCTGGTCGTTTTCCAAAAAGACCGGGCGCGCCTGATCCTCCCGCCGACAAATTCCGTTCAACTGGCTCAGCGCGCGCTGGTGGATATCCCGGTTGGGGGTAAAACGCCTCTATCGGCAGGCCTTTTCCTCTCGTACCAGGTGATCCGCAGGGAGAAGTACACACATCCGGACGTAGAACCGCTGTTGATCCTGCTCACGGATGGTGCAGGCAATGTCTCAATCAGTGATCAGAACCCGCAGGTGGAAGCTCACCGCATTGCAGAACAGATCGCCTCAGAAGAAATACGGTCTGTCGTCATTAATATGGAACATGCAGCCTTTGACCAGGGATTGGCGCAGGCACTCGCTCACCACCTGGAAGGCCCGTGTTATACACTCGGCGAACTCAAAGCTGAACACCTCGTGCGTACCGTGCGCGCTGAAATAGGCCAATAAACCAGACTTACCGATGCCGCTGCCCCGGCGGCTTTCACATCACAACTGCAAAAACCATATTCAGGAGATAGATTTGGGCGCTTCATCTGTTGCCGTTAACCAATTAGCCAAACATTTCAAAGTCCCTGAGCGCGAGGCAGGCTTGAAGGCCTCGGCACAGGCATTGTTCAATAGAAAACACCGCCTGGTCAAAGCAGTGGATGAAATTTCGTTTACTGTTGAACCCGGCGAAGTGGTCGGTTTCCTGGGACCTAACGGGGCAGGGAAAACCACGACTCTAAAAATGTTGTCCGGTTTGCTCCATCCGAGCAGCGGAGAGCTTTCCGTATTAGGGTTCGAGCCGCGGCAGCGCAACCATGACTTCCTTCGCCAGATCACACTCGTGATGGGCAACCGCAACCAGCTAGCCTGGGACCTGCCTCCGGCCGATTCTTTCGAACTCAATCGGGCTGTATATGGGATTGAGCGGAAACGGTTCCAAAAAGTGCTGGATGAATTCGTCAACCTGCTGGAAGTGAACGACCTGATACAGAAGCCCGTCAGGAACCTGTCACTCGGTGAGCGCATGAAGATGGAAATCATCGGTTCGCTGCTCCACACGCCAAAGGTATTGTTCCTGGATGAGCCGACGATCGGTCTGGATGTCACGATGCAGCGCAGGATCAGGCGTTTTGTAGCGGAATACAATGAGCGGTATGGCGCCACAGTCCTGCTCACATCGCATTACATGGCGGATGTGGAAGCCCTGTGCAAGCGGGTGATCGTGATTCACCACGGCAAGCTTCTCTACGACGGAGGCTTGTCCGGGCTTGTCGAGCGATTCTCAGCATACAAGAAAATCAGCGTAACCCTGCGCGAACGGGATGCAGATATATCCGGTTTCGGAGAAGTGCTGCATCGGGATGGAGCACGGGTGACTCTGCGGATCGCTAAATCAGATACATCGAAGATCACTGCGCGTTTGTTGTCGGAATACCAGGCAGATGACCTTACGGTGGAAGATCCGCCTGTCGAGGACGTGATCGAGCAGGTCTTTTCCGGGACGGAACAGCCGTGAAGCGATATTTAGACTATTACCTCGCGAATATGAAGATTTCCATTCTTGTGGAATTCCAGTATCACGTGGCGAATTATTTCTACATGATCGGTATGATCGCAGAACCGGTCATATACCTCGTTGTTTGGTCAACGGTGGCGAATGCCCAGGGCGGCGAGGTCGGAGGGTATACGCCGGGCGCGTTTGCAGCGTATTACATCGTCTGGACATTGGTACGCAATATGAATATTGTGTTCACGCCGTACGGCTGGGAGGGATATATCCAGCGTGGGCAACTGTCTGGGGAGCTGTTGCGGCCGATCCACCCCCTGCACAACCACATCTCTTTCTTTGCGGGCTGGAAAGTCGTCGTGATTGTGCTTTGGCTGCCGCTGGCTGTTGCGTTGACGTTAATTTTCAAACCAACTTTAGACGATATCACGTTTTTAGAAGTCGTCGTTTTCTTTTTTGCGATCTGGGGCGCTTATTTAATTCGCACGATGCTGCTCTCCCTGCTGGGGATGATCACCTTTTGGACTACCCGGGTCAGCGCGATCTATGAAATGTTCTTTGCAGTTGAATTGATCTTATCCGGGCGGCTTGTGCCGATGTCGTTGATGCCGGAATGGGTGCAGCGAATCGCGGATTTTCTCCCTTTCCAATGGACTTTCGGATATCCGATCGAATCGCTGGTCGGCCGGCTGACCACGACGGAACTCTTCAGCGGCCTGGGAATGCAGTTGTTATGGATCGTCATCACCACGACGATGGTCTCTGTGGTCTGGAAGTTCGGTATCCGAAGATTTTCTGCAGTCGGGAACTAAAAAGTGTGGGGTGCAGCGTGCAGAGATAAAAATTCTGGCACCCTGCACTCTATACCCGGTACCTGGTACTTAATATGAACCGCATCATCAAACTCATAGCGACATACCTCCGCATCGGCATCATGAACGAGATGCAGTACCGGATCAACTTTTTCATCCAGCTCCTGCAGTCCCTCGTCGCCCTTGGTACCGGGTTGGTCGGTCTCGCGCTGGTTTTCGACCATACGACTGAACTGGGTGGTTGGTCGAGGCCTGAACTGTTAGCCGTGATGGGCGTGCATATCTTGATGGGGGGTGTTATCCGGGCGGCAATCCAGCCGAACATGCAGACTCTTGCAAGCAACATCCAGGAAGGGACCCTCGACTTTGCCTTGACAAAACCGGTCGATTCCCAGGTGATCGTCAGCGTGCGCGAATTTCGCTTATGGCAGGTTGTCGATGTGCTGATGGGGCTCAGCGTGCTGGGTTGGGCAGTCAACGAGCTGCAGGGACAAATCGGTCTTGGCGAGGCGGTCATATTTGCGGTCATGCTGCTACTGGGTGGGATTATGATTTATTGTTTCTGGTTGATGCTGACGTCCTCTGCATTTTGGATAATACGCGTGTATGAGATGATCAACCTGTTCGAAGGTCTGTATGCTGCAGGGCGCTGGCCGGTGGGGATTTATCCGGGTTGGCTGCGCTCGATGCTGACTTTTTTAGTTCCCGTAGCTTTTGCAGTGACCGTTCCTTCGGAGATTCTCGTGGGACGTATCGACGTATTGACGCTGGTTGGTGCGTTTGCGTTGACCGCAGGTCTGGTCATTGCAGCGAGATTCATCTGGAAGTTGGGATTACGGAATTATTCCGGCGCGTCTGCATGATCCTGGGGATTCCTGGAGGCAGGCCGCCCGCCCGCAGGAAGCGATAAGCTCGTATAGGAGCGGGAGGGAGCCCGCCTGGCGCGCATTATTCTCCCCAGGCCATCGCAGCGACCACGACTTCCATCCCGCCCGGTAATATAAATAGACTTTCTTTCTGAAAACCGACCGAATAAAAGAATCCCATCACCGGGTCCCTGCTTTCCTCTCGGACCCAGACCCGCCGTGCTTTAAAATGTGTCAACCACTCGGACAAATACCTGTATAGGGCCACACCCATTCCCCCCATCACCCGCTCAGGCGCACCGACAATGAATAATCTGTACTTACCGGCTTCAGGCCCTTCCTCGATCCCGCCAAATCCGGCCACAAGGTCGTTATCAACAACCACACAATGATGGAAATTCCCTTCGCCGCCGGCAACGGCCATCCGATGGGTCAACCAAGACCTGTTTTCTGCTTCCGAATCGGGAATGGCCAGCATCGCTGCCTCAAAAACAGATGGCCAGTCACCGTCTTGTAGTGGTCTGATCAAGATGTTCTTACCCAGGTCCAAGTTAACGCAAACGAATTGCTATCGCATTAACAAATGATATGATTGATCCTGCATTCCATCCCAAAAGGAGGTAATGATGACTGCCTCAGACCGAACCGAAAAGATCGCTCGCTATGGTGACGCACATCATCTCCTGACCGAAGCGCTCAAACGTTTTCCAAAAAAGATGTGGCGTTTTAAACCTTCTCAGACCGATTGGTCTATCCATGAAATCATCGTCCACATCACTGACAGCGAAGCCAACAGCTACATCCGCGCCCGGCGAATGATCGCAGAACCGGGCCTTTCTCTGATGGCTTATGACGAAAACCAGTGGGCAAAGACCCTCGATTACCAGAATCTCGAAACAGAAGATGCAGTGGAGCTGTTCCGGTGGCTTCGCAACAACACCTACAAACTGATCCAGACCCTACCTGCGGCTACCTGGGCCCATACTGCCTACCATCCTGAAGCCGGTACCATCAGCCTTGACAATTGGCTGGACACCTATGCACGGCATGTTCCGGACCACGTCAACCAGATGGAAACGGTCTTCAAAGCCTGGCAATTAACACAGGCATAGCGCAAGAATTAAATGAAAAACGCCGGAGAACTTCCTCGCCGGCGTTTTCTACGGCCTTTAATTTACAGCGACAACTTCTTTGATTTCGGGAAAGAATTGCTGGATCGTCCCCCCGACCCAGCCTTTCAGCGTTGTAGGGGAAAGCGCACATCCGTCGCATGCACCGCCCAGGCGAACTTCGACCCGGTTTTCCCCAATCGAAACGATTTCAACCCACCCACCATGGTACGTTTCAATGTAGCTGCTCAACCCTTCAATCAAAGACCGGAGCCGTTCTTCCCGGTTTCCATTCTTTTCATCTGACATGGCCTACTCCTGATGGTCAAATTCAATTCCATCGTATCATAATTTTGTCTGGCGGTGAGAAAATGAGGCGGATCACAACCCGCCTCTTTTTTCCTAAGCTTCCACCTCATCAGGCAGTTCAACCGGGATCCCCTCTTCATCCTGGCGGAAGATCAGCTTATTTTCTTCCGAATCCACTTCAACAAGGATCGTCGCACCGGTATCAAAATCTCCGGCCAGCAGCCTTATGGATAGCGGGCTTTCAACGTGCTTTTGCAGCGCCCTGCGAAGCGGACGGGCGCCGAACGCCGGGTCGTAACCCTCTTCTGAGAGCCAATCCCTGGCTTCATCAGACAGCCGCACGAAAATACCGTGCTCATTCAGGCGCTCACGGATCTCCTTCATCTGGAGGTCCACGATCAGGCGCATTTCATCACGGGAAAGCGGCGAGAAGGTAATGATCTCGTCAATCCGATTCAAGAATTCCGGCCGAAAAGCACCCTTGAGGGCTTTCGTGATTTTTTCTTCAGCCGCGCTGGATGCCTCCGACTGCAGGAAACCCAGGCTGCCGGATTTGTTGATGTATTCTGTGCCCAGGTTGCTGGTCATGATCAGGACAGTATTCCTGAAATCGACCACTCGCCCCTGTCCATCGGTCAATCTGCCGTCATCCAGGATCTGCAGAAGTGCATTCCAGACTTCCGGATGTGCTTTCTCGATTTCGTCGAACAGAATGACCCTGTAGGGTCGCCGGCGGATTGCTTCGGTCAGCTGGCCGCCTTCTTCATATCCGACATAACCGGGAGGAGCGCCGAACAGGCGTGAGACGGTATGTTGTTCACGGTACTCGCTCATATCGATCCGTACGAGCGCATCCTGATCGTCGAACATGAATTCTGCGAGCGCTTTTGCCAACTCGGTCTTTCCTACGCCGGACGGGCCGATAAAGATAAAGGAACCAATCGGCCTGCGGGGGTCTTTCAAACCCGACCGGGCCCTGCGAATGGCATCGGAGATCGCGTGGATGGCTTCACCCTGGCCGATAATCCGCTCGTGCAGACGATCTTCCATGTGCAGTAGCTTCTCGGCTTCGGTTTCAAGCATCTGGCTCAGCGGTATGCCGGTCCACTGTGAAATGACTTCGGCAATATCATTCGGGTCGACGACTTCATCCAGTTCATGCTCGGCTTCCCAGATATCGCGTTTCTTGTGAAATTCCTCTTCCAGCCGCAGACGTTCGGCTTTCTTGGTTGCCGCGCGTTCGTAATCGCGCTCCGCTCCGGCCTGTTCTTCTTCCATCGAAAGGCGGTCAATTTCGACTTTCATCGTTTTCAAATCAGCCGGCAGTGAATACAGCGCCACGCGCAGCTTTGCAGCCGCTTCGTCCATCAGATCGATCGCCTTATCAGGAAGCTTGCGGTCTGTGACATAGCGGGCGGACAGGCGCACAGCCTCCACCAGCGCCTCGTCGGAAAAACGGACTTTGTGATGGGCTTCGTAGCGGTCGCGCAGGCCGCGCAGCATGAGGATCGTGTCCTCAATGTTCGGCTCTTCGACGTAAACCGGTGCAAAGCGCCGCTCAAGTGCCGAATCTTTTTCAATATGCTTGTGGTATTCATCCAGCGTCGTAGCACCAACGCACTGCAGCTCTCCCCGCGCGAGTGCCGGCTTGAGCATGTTGGAGGCATCCATGGCGCCCTGGGCGGCTCCTGCGCCGACCACCGTGTGCAGTTCGTCTATAAAGAGGATCACTTCCCCTTCAGAACGTTGGACCTCTTCAATCGAAGCTTTCAAACGCTCCTCGAACTCACCACGGAAACGAGAGCCAGCGATCATCGCGCCTAGATCCAGCGAAACAACTCGCCGCCCGGAAAGGATTTCCGGGACATCATTGGTGGCGATTTTTTGCGCCAACCCTTCGACGATCGCGGTCTTCCCGACGCCGGCCTCGCCGATTAATACCGGATTGTTCTTCGTGCGGCGAGAAAGTATCTGGATGACGCGCAGGATTTCGACATCACGCCCGATCACGGGGTCGAGTTTGCCCTCGCGAGCCATCTGTGTCAGGTCGCGGGAATACTTATCGAGGACTCGGTAGCGCGATTCGGCCTGTGGGGAGGTGACCCGCTGCCCGCCTCGCAGCTGCTGGATGGCATCATAGACGCGGTCGCGCGTGATACCGACACCTTCCAACAACCTGACGGCGGGGGTGCTTTTTTCGCTCAGGATGGCCATGAAGATGTGCTCGGTTGAAATGTATTCGTCTTTGAGCCGGTTAGCTTCTTCGTTCGCCTGGTCGATAATGCGCTTTACGCGCGGGGTAATAAAGATTTGTCCGGCCCCACCGCCGAATATGTTTGCTTTTGGACTGGTGCGCAGGATGTAATCGAGGCGTTCCGTCAGGGAATCGGGAGCGATTCCCATAATTTCAAGTAGTTGGGAAATCACGCCATCCGGCTGTTCGATCAAAGCCAGGAGGACGTGTTCCGTGTCAATTTGATTGTGCCCGTATCTCTGGATGATTTCAGCGGCTCTTTGAGCGGCTTCCTGGGCACGTTCTGTAAAACGATCAAATCGCATCATGATAGAAATCCTTGTGTCGAAGCGAGAGGGGTCTGCGAAATCTGGTATTAAACGGGTGATTTTCGCTTTCCGGACTTATTAAACGCAGCACACTTCAGCGACTGAGGCACACTTTAATTAGCGCACAATTCCGCAAAAGGTGCATCAGGATTATAACAAAGCGATTATTAACCTACTGATAGCAGCATGTTAGAAATATATTGGAGTCGTCAGGGAGCAATGCTGGGACGAGGCGTCGGACTGCTGGTCGGCGTGCTTTGCAGGGTGGCGGTAGGTTCGTCGACGAGCAGTGTCGGAGTGGGCGTGCTGGTCGGAACCGGGGTGAAAACGACAAGGTAGACCTGGGGGATCCAACCGATCCGGCCGGTAGTGTCCTGCACTTCCACCCATACGACGCCGGCAGAAACCTGGAGGCCGTACAGGATCGTAAGCGGTTCGCCGAGCGGCAGGGTTGCAATAATCGGACCATTGGGGAACTGACGCAGGTAAGGCCCCGGGAAGATGGTGTGCGACATCATTCCCTGTGAAGGCGTTGGCGTGTTCGTCGGAGTCGGGGTAGGTGTGAGTGTGGACGTTGCAGTGGGAGTCTGCGTCGGAGTGGCCGTCGGGGTGAGTGTGATCGTAGGAGTGTTTGTCGGCGTGGGACTCGGGCCGGGTGTAAATGTTGCCGTTGCCGTAGGCGTATCGGTTGGCGTGTGCGTCGGCGTGGCGGTAGGGGGGATTCGCGGGTCTAACCGGACTGCCAAAATCTGGTTGATCAGGATCTCGACAGGGAGCGAGATTTCTGCATCGCGTTGAAGGAGATCGCCGATTGAATTCTGGAGTTCCAATCCTTCCTGGTAAGTAAGCGGCCTGATGGTTTGAATCGTCAGGAAAATCTGGACCTTCTCGCTGGAACGATTGATATCCCATTCGAGCAGTTCTGCGCTGGTTAGCACGCCTACCTCCTGCTGCAGAATCCGGTCGATTATCCGGTC
>JBFGQG010000072.1:0-11271 GCA_041564295.1 Anaerolineales bacterium
CCGGACAGGCCTGCACGACCTGCAGGACCTGCCGTCAGATCGCCGCACAGGCCCATGCAGATCTGACCGTGGTCGAAGCAGAGGTAGAAGGCGCAACATTGAAAGTGGACCAGGTCCGCGAAATTCAGCGTGCCCTCGCCCTGTCACCATACGCAGCCCCATACCGGATCGCACTACTGCTCCGGTTTGAGGAGGCGCACCTGAGCGCGGCCAATGCCCTCTTGAAGACCCTGGAGGAGCCTTCACCACGCGTTGTGCTGCTCCTCACGGCGGACAGCCCGGAAAATCTCCCCGAAACGATACTATCAAGATGCCAGCTGCTGCGCCTGAGGCCGCTGCCGGTCGATCAGCTTGCTGGAGAAATGATTGACCGCTGGCAAACGGAACCGGATCAAGCGAACCTGCTCGCGCATCTATCCGGGGGACGCCCGGGCATCGCAAAAAATCTCTCAGACGAGCCGGAAGCGCTGGCGCAGCGTCGGGACTGGCTCGACGATCACAACCAACTGATTCCGGCAAACCGGTTTGACCGCTTTGCCTTCGCCGAGCGTGCTGCAAAAGACCGCACGGAAACCCGCGCTATGCTGGAGACCTGGGCGAGCTATTGGCGGGACATCATGATACTGTGTGCAGGTTCCGCAACACCGCTCACGAATATTGACAGGTTGGCTGAAATGCAGCAGATTGCTGATCGGCTGGATCTGGACGCTGTCCATAAGACACTTTATGAAATCGAAAGGGCGAGAGAGCGCATCGACCAGAATGCAAACCTGCGATTGGCCACAGAATCGCTCATGCTTTCTCTGCCGCGCCTTTAGCGGTTACAATAATAGGGATATGGACGAATCCATGATTACCAACCGGTCTGACAGATCCAAAGCTTCACTGGAACTTCTTTACCATATCAGCCGAGAACTTGCTTCCGATCTGGATCTTCAAGTCGTCCTGCGCCGCGTCCTGCTCTTATCGATGGAAGCTGTCGGTAGCATCAGCGGCAGCCTTATCGTTCTCGATTCTCAAGGCGATCCTGTCCAATCCGCAATCATACATTCCGGGCAAATATACAGTGAAGACACCAAACCGCTGAACCAGATCCTGGCTAAAGGTCTTGCCGGTTGGGTAGCAAACCACAAAAAAGTCGCTATTATCCCTGATACGAGCACAGACAGCCGGTGGATGAAACGCCCGGATGACCTGCCGGAACATAGCGGTTCAAAATCTGCCATCAGTGCACCGCTCATGGTCCGTGATGAACTGGTCGGTGTGATGACGCTGGTCCATTCCGAGATAAATACTTTCTCGGAGGAACACGGCAACCTGTTAAAGACCATTGCAGACCAGGCTGGTATTACTGTTTTGAACGCCCGCCTTTATGATGAAAGCCGGCGAAGGGAACGGGCGATGACGGCTTTGGCAGAGAGCGCAATGGCAATCACCGCCTCCGTGGGGATGGAGGACATTCTTCATCAAATCCTCATGCAGGTCCAGCGAGCGCTTGGGGTCGAAGCGGTTTCCCTATCGCTGGTCGAGCCTGATCAGGCCACGCTGGTTGTGCGCGCCGTTTCCGGCATCATTTCTGAAAAATTCCTGCAAAAGAAAACCAGCATCAGTGATAGCGTATGCGGCGTTGTCATCAAAACCGGACAGCACCTGATCGTTACAGACACCGCGACCGATGAACGGTATAACCCTGAAGTTGAAAAATACATCGGCTTTCGCCCAAAGGCAATTGCCTGCGTGCCCATTCATGCACCGGGAGAAATCATTGGTGCTCTGGAGATTTACAACCCCAGGAACGGGGGCTTTAACAACGATGACCTGATCGTACTCTCTGGAATCGGGAACATGGCCGGGTCGGTGATCCGCTACGGTCAGCTATTTGATCGTCTTGAAGGCGCACACAAAAGATTTCGCGAACTTTTCGATGACAGCATCGACATGATCTTGATCACGGATCACCAGGGCAATATTCGACAGTACAATCGCCAGGCTGAAGCTGTACTTCGGCATGTTGAGAATCATGAAACTGCAATAAACATTTTCGAAATCCAGCGCTTCCACCGCTTTGAAGATTTAGACGACCTCCTGTACCGCCTGAAAGAGGAAGGTACGATATCTTATGAAGATGAGGTCGAAACAACAGCCGGTAAAAAATGGGTTCAAATTTATTTGAGGCAGATCCAGTTAGAAGATGAAGACCTTCTCCAGTGGATCCTGCACGACATCTCCGAACGCAAGGACATGGATACGCTGCGTGAGGACCTGATATCGATGATTTACCACGATTTGCGTTCTCCGCTGGCTAACGTCATGTACAGCCTCGAAATGATCGAGTCGATGATGCCTGCGGATAAGAGTGAAGACTTTAACATGATGATCGATGTGGCGACCCGCGCCACGGAACGCATCCAGCGCCTGACCAATTCGCTGCTGGATATCCGCCTTCTTGAGGCGGGCCAACCGGTAAGCAATCTTGACCAAGTTCCTGCAAACGAAATCCTGAATTTCGCATTCAACGCGATCAAACCTGTCGCTGCAACGAAGAACCAGAGCCTCGATATCCACGGCCAGGATCTCGAAGCGACCGTGCTCGCTGACAAAGATATGATCTCGCGAGTATTAATTAACCTGCTGGACAATGCCATCAAATACACACCTATTGACGGAAAAATTTCCGCAGGCATCCAGATGGTGAACGAGAATGTAGCATTTTGGGTTGAAGATAACGGACCCGGGATCCCCGAGGACAAGCGGCAATCGATTTTCAACAAATTCTCGCGTCTGGGCAATACCGGCCTCGGTTTTGGACTCGGCCTGGCTTTCTGCCGCCTTGCAGTGGAGGCCCATAACGGCACGATCTTGGTGGAAGAAAAAGAAGGAACAGGATCACGATTCGTATTCCAGCTCCCGAAACAAGAGGGCGGCTCTAACGATTCCAGGTTAATTCATACAAGTGAAGCTGAAAATTAGTCCTGTTTCCGCAGCTCTAATCCCCCGGTAGATTCATATATAATGTGTGGCTGAAATTTAGCGGAGTAAAAGGATACATGCAGTTATGCAAGAAATTGAACAGGGAATTTATATCAACGACAATTATCCGGGCATTACGCTTGGCGCACTGATTTCTTCACATGGGGCACTCCTGATTGATGCGCCGCCGCATCCGGACGACGGTCGTTCATGGGTTAGTATCGTTCGGAACCTGGGCAGCGGCGCCAACCGCCTGCTCGTTGCGCTCGACGCCCACCCGGATAGGGTGATTGGCCTCCGAGCCATGGAAACACCGGTAATGGCGCACGCGCTCACAGCTCAAATTCTGGAAAGCCGGCCGGCCATCTTCAAGGGCCAGAACGCAGAAACTGGTTCGGAATGGGAATTATGTGAGGGTTTAAGCGGCATACGCTGGGGAAAACCCAACCTGACGTTTACGGAGCAGGCCATTATTGAATGGGGCGACCAGACGTTTTACCTCGAACATCACCCCGGGCCTGCCGCAGGCGCTTCCTGGTTGATCGCACCGGATCTCGGGGTGATCTTCATCGGAGATGCAGTGACCTCCAACCAACCACCCTTTCTCGCAGACTCGGATATAAACGGGTGGACCGATTCGCTCGACCTGCTTCTCGCAAAACCATACAAAGACTATCTTTTGATCAGCAGTCGCGGCGGCGTGATTGAATTGGGGGAAGTGCGTGAAATGCGCCGGTTCTTAAAAGAAGTCCAAAAACGGCTGGAGCGTTTTTACTCCCGTATGGCTGAACCGGGAGAGACCGCAAATACAGTCGACAACCTGATGACCCGATTTGATTTTCCGCCGGAGCGCCAGGCTTTCTATACAAAGCGACTTGAACACGGACTGCGGCAGTATTACATCAAGCATTACTTCCCGGAACCTGAAGAAGACGAAAGCTGAGAGAACGATGCCCGACAATGGATACAAACCCGTTTTTCAGCTCACGAGGGGCGGCATCGTCGAATCAGTTCACTTCGGAGCGGCCGTCGCTGTCAGAGCTGATGGGCGGCTCATGGGATCTGTCGGCGATCAAAATCTCGTCACCTTCCTGCGGTCTTCTGCAAAACCATTCCAGGCACTGCCGTTCGTAGAAAGCGGCGGACCGGATTATTTTGAATTCACCCTGAAAGAAATCGCCCTTACCTGCGCTTCCCACGCTGGCACCGATGACCATGTGAAGACAGCTCAAAGTATGCAGGACAAAGCCGGGTTTGATGAAAGCCACTTGCAGTGTGGAACTCATCCTCCGATACATGCAGAGACACGTCTCCGCATGCAGAAAATTGGTGAGGAAGTGACTTCGAACCGGCACAATTGCTCAGGGAAGCACAGCGGAATGCTCTCCTACTCACAGATGATGGGCTGGCCGCTCGAAAACTATCTCGATACAGAACACCCACTCCAGCTGGAAATCCTTCATTCACTATCCGCAATGAGCAGCCTGGAAATCGACCAGATTACGATCGGCATCGACGGATGCTCAGCGCCGAATTTCGCCATGCCCCTGTATAACGCTGCGCTCGCTTATGCACGGCTCGCTGACCCTGAGGATCTGCCCGAATCGCGCGCCGACTCCTGCAGGAGAATCACAGAAGCGATGTTTTCGCATCCGGATATGATCGCAGGCCCTGGAGAATTTGACACGGAGTTGATGACGGCCGGGGGAGGACGCTTGGTCGCAAAGGGCGGTGCTGAAGGCTACCAGGCGGTCGGTTTGCTGCCGGGCGCCCTTGGAGAAGACTCGCCCGGGGTCGGCATCGCCGTAAAGATCTCCGATGGAGGTTATCGACACCTGGCCTCACACGCAGTTACCCTCGAGATACTGCGGCAGATCGGACTTGATATGCCGTGGGAATCCCTCCAGACGTTCGGCCCGACGGTTGCCCTGGAAAACTACCGTAAGATTAAGGTCGGAACAGCTTCCCCCTGCTTTGAACTCAGCGCTTGAACCGAATGGACATCCAAAAGAAGGCACTGACCATTCACAATCGCCTCCTCGAGTTTTACGGAGAACCGGTCTGGCGTAACCCCCTGCCGGCTTTGGACGAACTTGTGTCTACGATTCTTTCGCAAAACACGAACGATGTGAACCGCGATCGCGCCTTTGACACGCTCGTCGGCCGGTTCCCGACCTGGGAAGCTGTCCGTGATGCTCCGGAAGAAGATGTAATCGAGGCGGTGCGCGTTGCAGGGCTGGCAAACCAAAAAGGGCCTCGTATTCAGGCGGTTCTAAAATCCATCACAGATAAGCGCGGCCGTCTGGATCTTGAATTCCTCAAAGACTATTCTGCCGAAGAAGCTTTTAATTGGCTCCAGCAGTTTAAAGGCGTCGGGCCAAAGACGGCCGCCATCGTTCTCCAGTTTTCACTTGATAAACCCGCCTTTCCGGTCGATACACATGTACACAGGATTTCAGGCCGGCTCGGTTTACGACCGGAAAAAATGAACGCTGACAAAGCCCACGCGCACCTCGCTGCAATCTTCCCCCCTGAAACTTATTACGCCGGCCACCTTAATATCATTCGCCTGGGAAGGGAAATCTGTCTTGCCCGCAAACCGGACTGCCCGAATTGTCCGCTGAACGATATATGTGATTTTTGGGCTTCAAAGTCTAACGAAAATGCCTGATTCGACACTCCCCATCAGCCTCAAGGACCTGCAGATAGCGTTGTCGAAACTCAACGGACACGATTTACCGGATGAGACACGGGACGCCCTTGCCGCGGTTGAGGAGCAGCTCAGCCAGTTATCAGAAAAGGGCGTTATCCCCTCTGAAGACATTTTGGAGAAAAAAGCCGAGTTTATCTCCCTGGTATCGCACGAACTGCGCATTCCATTAACCGCGATAAAGGGGTATACGGACTTGATCTTGAAAGGAATGGTCGGGGAAATCAACAACCAACAGCGAGAGTTCCTCAAAGTCGTTGCTCAGAATATTGAGCGTATGAACACATTGATCTCTGACCTGCGTGATATCACCCGGCTGGAAACCGGCAGGACGCGTTTTGAAATTGAAGACGTCTCCCTGGTTTTCTGCGCGCGGACAGCCGCTTCAAATGCCGGAGCGCTCATCGAAGCCGGCGGCCACAGGCTGGATGTCGCTATCCCGGACTCGATTCCCGAAGTTTCTGCAGACAGGAGCCGTGTGATTCAGGTCTTAACGATCCTCCTCAATAATGCCGGCATGTATTCGAATCAGGGAGGGATGATTTCCATTCGTGCTCACCAGCAGGAGAATTATGTGCGGGTGGACGTGCAAGACAACGGGCATGGAATTAGCCCGGCAGACAAACCCAGGGTATTCGAGCAGTTCTTTCGCTCAGACGACGAAAACGTCCGCAAGCACCAGGGTTGGGGTCTTCAATTGAATGTTGCCATGCACCTGATACAGGCCATGGGTGGGAAAATCGGCGTGGAAAGCGAGACCGGTCAGGGCAGCACCTTCTGGTTTACCCTGCCGGTCGCTCAGCATTAACCTTATTTACCTTTCTCCCGGTTTATTCAGCCTTTAATCGATCGTCAAGCCGTTTTTTCAGGCGCTCGGTAAATGTAGATAGTTCCAGGCCAAGTTTCTTCAAAACCTGCTCCGGGTACGGTTCGACCATCACACTCCCATCCGGAAAAATGACGGTTGGAACAGACAAATTACCCCGCGCAAGCGACTTGACCGTCTCCTGCCACTCGGGCGGGCCTGCGAGGATATCGCGCCATTCATGATCGACATGGTGACGCTTGAGAATCCTCACCAGAGCGATCGCCTGCATGCAATAATTGTGACCGTAAACGATTAATAAACCGGGATACCTATTTTCCATATTCGTTTGACGTTCAGTGATCGAATTTCTTACTTATCCCGGATACACACGCAAAAAAACAAGCATGTTAATGGGCACTGCCTGCGCATTAACTGTTTCGCCTAGATAATTGATCTCGAGCGAAAATTGAATTCTCAAATTTCAGCAAACACCTTACGCACTTCCAACCAGTTGAGCAAAAAGAACGGCGTGTAGGCGACGGTCGTTGAGATCGCGGCGCCGACCGCACCATAACGGGGGATAAGATAGAGGTTGAGTCCGATTGTAAACGCCATCGTGATAACGAAATTGACGGCACGCCGGACCGCCCGGCCCTGGTAGTCCAGCAGGGCATTCAGGAACATGTTAAAACTTGTCAGCACGAACCAGAGCGTCAGGATCTGAAGAGGGAGGACGGAAGGCCGGTATTCTTCACCGAATATGAAAGGGACCACCCATGGTGCAAGTAAAACGGTCAGCACCCCGCCGGGGAGGAAAACCAGCGCGTTCAGACGCAGAATATTGTTAAATTTCTGCCTCATTTGCGGTAAATTCTCTTTCGTCAGCCTTGCGAAACCCGGCATCGTCCCCATGGAAAGCGCCAGGGCGATCTGCGGCAGCTTGTTGGCGATCTGTTTGCCGATAGCAAACTGGCCGACCTCATAATCCGTCGATAGGATCCCTAACATTAGCGTATCGATCTCTGTCAGCATCAAGAAGCCGATGCTGATAAAGAATAATGGCAGGCTGTATCGAAAAATATCTCTTATATAGTTTCCGCCCACATTACCACTGCTGCTTCGGAAGAAACGGTACCAGTAGACAAATCCAATTATGACCGAGATCCCCAACGCGATCCACTGTGAAATCAGAACGTTTTCTAGTGTCACAGCCCAGCTCAACAACAGGACTGCAAAGACGATTTTTCCGCCGAACTCGAACGTGTTAACAATGAGATGGTACTTCAACCGGTGAACGCCGGTAAATATTTGCTTCAAATATTCCGAAAAACCCATAAGGAAGATAATGGGTGCGGCATAAGGTAGCACCTCGGCGAGCTCCGGATGCCTTACAACACCAGCCAAAGGACGTGTCGACACCAGGAAAAGCGTGGTGAAAACGGCGCTGATGGCGATCCGCAAGACCAGTGAATCACGCAGTACAGCGGAAAGTTCTGCTGTCTGGTTGTAACGCGCCGCGTACGCGCGTGCTGCATTATTCAAACCAAAAAATGAGATCAGGGAGACGATCGTCAGCAAGGACAGCAGAAAGGACCATTTTCCCCACATCTCGGTCCCGAGCATCCTGGCAAGATATGCATTGAGGATAATAAAGAAAATGGCCGCCACGATCTTCGTCGCAAAGCTCCAGAGCGTCTCCTTGGTTTCTTTTTCAAACATTCTCCTGACCAGCTTCTTACGCATCAGTCACTCGCCTTTGAGCCAGGCGCTTAGATCGCGCCCGGTCATCGTTTGCAGCCTCTCTACATCTTCTTTAAAATATGCGATTAACTTCAATCGTGTTTGAGGAGCAATGTCCGGTTTGACCTCAAACGGACGCGTGTTCGCAAGTCTGATGCGTTCTTGAAGCTGCGCGATGCCACTCTTCCTGAGCAACTGCATCAAGCCTGGGGGGTTGTATTTTCGCAGCGGGTAACGAACCCAGGAAATTGCACGGTTCAATAGCGCCAGGCGCGGCACACCGGTCACATTCGAAGATTCATCGATATTCGCGGGATACATTTCTGTCACACCGAGAAAGGCCTGCAATTCCGCCAGGAATTTACGATTGTCTTCCTGCAGGTCATCGTAAAAAGCGACATGGATCTGCCCCGCAGGAAAAAGTTTGAAGAACCTTTGAAGCTGTTGGGCGTAAAGCCCCCGCGACAACAGGTCGCTTCTCCGCTGGATGGCTTCTTCAAACGTGATTTTCGAAAACAGGCCGCGCTGGATCAAATACAGGTATTGGGAGAAGGCCCGGTCGACCGGGTTTCGCAGAACAGCAACCAGCTTTAAATTCCTGTTGAAATCCGCTATCCTTTGTGGTGCTTCTTCGTCCCAGATATATGCCGGGCTCGCTTCTCCTTTGATCTGGTCTTCTTTTCCCGGCACGAAAAAGGCCAGATACCAGGATAAAGGTTGGCGGGCATTGTAGTTCGGCAGTTCAGGCGACTCAAAAAAACGCCGGTTAAAATAAAACAATTCTTTCTGGGCCGGAATATAAATGCCGGGATGTTGCCGAAGCATATCGGCAACCCAGGTCGTGCCGCATTTTTCCGCCCCGATGATTAAAAAATCAATCTTCCCAGTCAAACCTTTCTCCAATCAACGCGAATAAGCGCGCATTATGAGGCCTGAAGTAATCAACCAGCCGGGCGCGCGTTTCCTGCTCCATCGGCGGGTACTGTGCCAGATTCAGCTTTTTTGAAGTCTGGTGGTTGTGTATATTGAGACATAAGAAATCAAATAACTGCCGGGAATGACCTTCGGGGTCACCTGAAAATGCCTCACGGCTAAAAATCAAGAACTGCTCCCGTCGGAAATGTGCCAGCCAGCGTGTGATTTCATCAACGTAAATGGACCGCTCGAGATAAGCAAGATGCTGGTGCTTGAAACTGCGATATCCCGGCTGCCGCCTGATCCGGTCTGCTTCACCGCCAAGCCGCTCCGCTTCAACTTCAATGGCAGCTTCGAAATCCAGCGATTCGACCTTCATACGGACAGCATGCCAGTAGTGTGAATAAGCCCGGTCGATAGGATTGCGCAGCACGACGATCAGTTTAGCGTTGGGAACGGTCGCGGCAGCACGCGCCGGTGCCAGCGGATGTGATAAATAATACGGACTTGCTTCTCCAGTGAGCTGTCCGTTCAATTTCAGCGATGTCTGCAAGGGGAAATGCGCGCGATACCAGCGTTCCCCATGGTCGTATTGGAGATCAAAATAGTGGACTTCCTTTTTGATCCCGGGCACGATTTCCGGGTGTTGTACGAGAAGGTCGTGGAGGGACGTCGTCCCACTGCGCATCGCACCGATCACGAGAAAATCGGGCAGCGCGCGTCTGGCAGCAGTAAGGCGATGCCAGATCGCCGGTTTAAACAACCTGCGGTAAACGACCTGGAGCGGAGATTCAATCATGGCTGATCCGCTCAAGCAATTCGACATAGTTGCCCGCCGCGCGTGACCATGGATAATGCCCGACAACCCGGCGGCGAGCAGCCTCGCCAAGCTGGCGGCGAGCCTCCGCGTCTTGCAAGAGGTGATGGAGTGCAAATTTAAAGGCCTGCCCGTCCTCCGGCTCAACCAGAATGCCCGTCTTTTTATGAATGACGAGTTCCTCGTTCCCAGCGATGCGCGTTGCGAGAACCGGCAAACCACAAGCCATCGCTTCCAGGACCGCGTTCGGCATTCCTTCGTGCCGTGAAGCATACGTAAACAGGTTTGCCCACCTGTACGCTTCGAGCAATGCATCGTCGTGCAACCAACCGGCGAATTTCACGCGGTCCCGGATCTCAAGGGCTTTCGTGAGAGCTTCCAGCGCGGCGCGTTCCGGGCCGTCTCCAACGATCGTCAGCTCCCACGGGAGATCTTTGAGATTACCGAGTGCCTGCAAAAGTATATCGATGCCTTTCTGGTAGACCACCCGCCCAACGAAAAGCAAGCGCGGCAGCTCCCAATCGCGGTCTCCAGGTGAATAGACCTCCGCGTCCACACCATTTGGAATTACTTTGATCGGGACGTTCGGTTCAAATTCTTCACCCATCGCCCGCAGCCCGCTGCTGTTCGCCACAACGGCACCTGCACTTCGCCAGACCAGACGCAGAAAGGGCGAAATAATTTTGTGGTAAACGGCAAAATCATAGGGACGAAAACCAGGCACGTCTCCACCACGCAGAGAAACGATATATGGAATGTTGAAAAAAAGCTTGAGTGCTAAGGCGATCGCGCCGGATGGCATACCGAAAAAGGCAAGCACGACGTCCGGTTTGCGCCGGATCGCAATCTTGAGCGCGCTCAAACCGCCGCCCAGGATAAAAGTGACCTGTTCGAATGCATTCGAGCGGTCTATGCGTTTTCGAATTGCAGACGCACGGACAATGCGAACACCCCCCTGCTTATCCAGCCCCGGCATTCCTTTGAAATTAGAAGTCAAAACGGTGACTTCATGTCCTGCCGCTGCCATACACTCGGAGATGTTAAGACTTGCATTACCTGCGCCGCCCCCTATCGGCGGAAATTCGCTGTTGATGACTAGAATTCGCATAAGCGGGAATTATAAACGCATGTTACATACTGAAGAAAAAAAGCGGCCCGCAATCGCCTCCTCTTCATTCTTGCAACGTTGCTCGCTGCAATAGTGCAGGAGGTTCGAAAGACTAGCGCAGGCCGACCACCAGGCGAAATCCGAGATAGGGATAGAAGTAGCCAGCCGGGTAGCCGCGCCGGTAGGATGTGCGTGCGCCGTAG
>JBFGQG010000073.1:0-11120 GCA_041564295.1 Anaerolineales bacterium
GCGGTTGAACAGGCAGAACACCAAGACGAAATCCTGCGGCTAAAACGATTAAAAGGTTTACACGCTCCGGCAAACTCACCAGGTCGAAGGAATTTAACCCAGATGTACCGAGGGCAAACAGCACCAACATGGTGCCCATTAAGTGTCCCGAAAAAGATGCAACAATGCGCTCACTCATTTTTCGATCGGACGTGTTCGAGAGTTGGAAGACCAACTCGAATAGATCGAGAGCTGTCCAGGCGAACAGGAGCGCAGAGATCGTTCCAGCGGTCACCGCCGCCATCCCAAAACCGGTCAGGGCGAGTATTCCGGCAAGGTTGCCTGATGTCACCATAGGTGTACGGACGAGCGAAGTCAGGACAGCGGCAAGGCATACGGTTATTAATGAGAAAGCAATCGGCCAGGAAACATTATCCAGGACCAGCCAATCCTTCCCCCCAAACAAGCCCGGTATTTCCTGCCATGCATTCCATGCTACCGTCTGGGGAAGTTCCCAGGCAAGCAGCAGGAGAGTTACCCAGACGCTTACTGCGATTGCTAAACTGGCCACCCAGATTATGCCAAAGCGTACCTTCGCCAGGTGGAGAAGGACCAGCAGCACCGGTCCGATGAGCAATCCAAGGATAATGAATGAAAGGATCATGGCACCCAGATGTAGCAGCAGCCCTGGCGGCCAAGAAATGGGCCGATCGAATAAATCTGTCCGAATCCGGCCGAGATATATAACACCCGGCTTGCAGTTTGAAGTAAAGCACTCGAGCCATCGGGTGCCCACAGTACCGCTTCAATCGTTACGCGCGGTAGATAATTCACCTGCACAATCTGACCGGTGGATTGATCCAGAACATACAGTCCATTGCCCTGTGGATCGTCCGGTTCCCTGAAATTGCTCAATGAAAATCCTATCCGACCATCTTGAAGCTGCGCTGGCGAATTGGGAACCAGGTCGTAGTTTGCTGAAATTTCGTGCAGGCCGAACAACTGGTACATGGTTTCATCTGCATTGGGATCGATCGCCCAAATCTCGATGGCCGGTGCTAATTCGAGACGCGCGATGCCGGGTCGTGCAATCACAACAAGATCGCCGGCGTGCCAGGTGACACCTGTGGAAGCGCCGGTGTACGCGCCTGTCCCCGGAAGGCTTTCAACTCGCCCGGATATGAGATCAACCACAGCCAGCACCGACCCGGTGTAGATGCCTTTGCGCGCAATGACATACCGGCCGGAGGGCGACACGGATAAAGGCAGATAGCTCCCGGTCTGTTGCGCCCTCGCGGAAACGGAGATGAGATATGGTTCAGCGGCAATTTCTGGCACGGGTGACGAAGCACCCGTCACTTCCACAACGTGGAGACCTTTGTCATCTCCCCAGACGAAGGCATTGCTGGACGGAAGCCATAGCACAGGCGTGCAGGTTTCAGCACATTGGTCCACTTCAACAGGAGGTCTGGAATTTAACAAATCCACGAAATACAGGATTGTTTTCGGTATAGTGCGTTCCGGCGTCTGTGTCCTGGTCGCTGTCGGTGCTGGAGTCACAACGCGCGGGTCAACAGGCGACGCGGTCATCTCCGGTGTTGAAAGGTTTTCCTCCCGGCCGTCTTCCTCCCCCCCTTCTTTAATCAATACAACCAACCCGGCGCCATTCGGAGATATAGCAAGGTCGAGCAACTCACCGGCCTTAACATCGACTTCATATACTGGCATTCCTGCAAGCCGGTTGAAAATCAGAATATGCAGGCCTGCTTCGGTCTTTTGAGCTCCGGCAACGTAGAGACAGGCGTTCGAAAACGAGACTCGAACGAAATCAGAAGGAAGTTCCGCATCCAATGGTCGAACCGTGAGTGTCGTGAACTCCCAGAGACGGACTTCACCACCGGAGGCGTACAGAAGATTCGAAGGGATCGCCGGCAAGTTGCTTGTGTCTGCCTGGATTACCTCGTACAACGGGGTGGCTGAAGGAGCAAGCGTAGGCGCTTCAGTTGCAGTCGGAACAGGTGTTCGAGTCCCTCGCGGGGCGGGAGTCTGTGTTGGCGTCGCTGAAGGACCAGGAGTATAAGTCGGAGGAAAAATGAACTGAGTCAAAGTAGGCCGGACAGCGGGTTGACCTGCATCTGGATCGCCGGTTGTCGTTTGTGAGCAGGCCGCCAGGAAGAAAATGAGGGACAACCCCACAAGCCAGCGCTGCCATATAGAAGGGATTATTATATGAGGCATTTTCTGATCAGGGTTCATGAATCGTCTGTTTTAAATCCATTCACCCGCAGTGCGATGCAAGAAACGCCCATACCCGCGTGTACCTTTCCATTCACCCCCATCGACCAGGCATCGTCCACGCAGATACACCTGCTCTGGAAAACCGGACAATTCAATCCCTTCAAACAAATTGTAATCAGTTCGATGCCTGGCAACCGAAACACCGTAACGAATGACTTTTTCGGGATCCCAGACGAGGATATCAGCATCAGAACCTTCAAGCAACGCCCCTTTTTGCGGATAAAGGCCGAAGATCTTTGCCGCATTTGTAGAAGTCAGTGCAACAAAATCCTCTTTTGAGAATCTACCGGAATGTACTGCATACGTCCAAAAAACGGGCAAACGGTCACCGACGACCGGAAGGCCGTTCGGGATCCTGGTGAAATCATCCACACCCAGCTCTTTGCCGGGGATTGCAACTTCCTGACCTTCATATTCGATCGGTACCTTCCCGTTATAGAAAAAAGGGCAGTGGTCAGTCCCAAGAACCTGAATTGTCCGTTCTTCGAGGCCCTTCCAGAGACGATGTCGGTCTGCTTCGCCCCGGACCGGCGGTGAGCAGACCCACTTGGCTGCATCAGGCCGATTGAAGACGTCGTCTGTAAACTGTAAGTACTGCGGACAGGTTTCTCCCATAACCCTTACACCGCGTTCGCGAGCATACGAAAGCATATCGACTTCTCCTCCGGCATTCATGTGGACGATATAAAGCCTTGCACCGGCTTGCGCGGCCAGCGCACAGCCCCTCAGAACGGCGTCCACAGCGCCCCAGGCGGGCCTTGTACGAGCATGCCATATCGGGGCCTTCTTGCCCTGATTCAACGCTTCTGTGACCAGGACATCAATAACGTCCCCATTCTCCGCATGCAGCATAACAAGCATATCATTATCTTCGGCTATGCGCATTACTTGAAAAATGCTTGCATCGTCCAACCGCAAACGCCCGTTGTAAGCCATGAATACTTTCAAAGTCGTAATCCCCATTTTCCGAAGCGCTGGTATTTGCCTCCCGACACGCCCGGAAAACGAAGTGATGTTCATGTGAAATCCATAATCAATCGCACTCTTATCCCCCTTCTTCCTCCACGCCTCAATACAGGCCTCCAGATCGTCCACTTCCTGCGGAATAAAATCCATCACCGTTGTGGTTCCACCATATGCCGCAGCCTTGTGACCAGTGTAATGGTCGTCGGACGATACAGTCCCGAACATCGGGAGATCGAAATGAGTATGCGGGTCAACACCGCCAGGAAGGAGATATCTTCCGGCACAATCCAATTCCAGTGCTCCAGGCGCTTCTATACCCGCGCCGATCCTGGCAATTTTTTCCCCAACAACAAGCAAGTCTGCGTGCAGACTCCCGTTTGCATTCACCACCGTGCCGTTGCGAAAAATTAATGCTGACTCCATCCATTACTCCAGTTCAGGTCACCAACCTTCGCTATTGTATATCGAAGGTCACGATGAGGAAATAGGAAATAAAAGCAGTTCGAGGAGATTTGATAGGTCAGGAAGCTCGGGCCACTCAGCCGGTTTATAACGATCGCCAGAAGATGCCCTTTCTCGCAGCGCCTGCCAGACAATCGGACGGTCTTCCTGAACCACGACGAGATCATCGACCGTCTCCGCACGCGAGAGATAAGATCCCGTCGTATAAAAGAAAACAAAGCGCTTCCAATTTTTTGCGCGGACCGGTCGCGGCAGACGGAGCAGGCCTCCGATCTGCAGTTTAAAATATTCTTCGTGCGCATTCGGATGGTCCCCCTCTGAACGCAGCAGGTCAGCACGCGTTGTTAATTCATGGCCATGGACCCTGGCGACATATTCGATTTGTTTTCCAGATTCCCCAAATGAACCCGGCTGGTAAAATGCCACGTAATCCACCATCAGCAGCTTCGGGGCAGACCGCAACGGGATACGGTACCAGCCGAAGAGGCGGGCAAGGTCCAGGTCACGCGGTTTCGGCAGGACAGCAACAAGGATGATGTCAGTCGGCGCAGGCAGTTTCACGCCTGAAGTATACGGAAATTCTCAGGGAGTGGTCCGGATACGACGGTCTTCAAACCAGATTAACTGAACAGAGATTGAACGTCGTCCTGGGTAAGATCTTTGAAGAAATTGCTCTCTGTGCTGATTAACCGGTCCACCAGGTCCCGCTTTTGCTCCTGGAGCTGCAGGATCTTTTCTTCAACTGTATCACGTGTGATTAATTTGTAAACAAAAACCGGCTTTTCCTGTCCAATCCGGTGCGTCCGGTCTGTAGCCTGCATCTCGACGGCAGGATTCCACCATGGATCGACATGGATCACGTAGTCAGCAGCTGTCAGGTTCAAGCCCACCCCCCCGGCTCGAAGACTGATCAAGAAGAATGGAATCCCCAGGTCGTCCTGAAAAGCGTCCACCTGGGCCTGCCGGTCCTGCGTCTGCCCATCGAGGTATGCATATGGGATGCCCTGTCCATCGAGTTCCTTGCGGATCAATTTCAGCATCTGCACGAATTGAGAGAAAATCAAGGCCTTATGGCCCTCAGAATTCAGGGTATCGAGGTGTTTCATAAGCAGTTCCATCTTAGTTGATTTCCCTTTGAACAGGTTATCTACCAAAACGGGATGGTTAGCAATCTGGCGCAGGCGAAGCAGCCCCTCCAATATTTTCATACGCGTATCATTGAGGCCCCGCGTTTCAATCAAACCCAACAGCTCGTTCCGGTAATTGTCACGAGCCTTTTCATAGAGCTTCTTTTGTGCCGGCTCCATTTCGCCATAGACTATGCGCTCCGTCAAGGAGGGAAGTTCAGGCGCAACCTGTGATTTCGTCCGCCGGAGAATAAACGGAAAAACAAGCTTCCGGAGGATGTCCGCAGCCGATTCATCCTGCCCGCGCTCAATGGGATTGGCAAATTCACGCTTGAAATACTCCAGACCACCCAGGAGGCCCGGGTTCAAGAATGCGAACTGCGACCACAGCTCGTAGGTCGAATTCTCAACTGGAGTTCCGGTCATGACCAACCTGTGGTCGGCGTTAAGCAGCCGGGCGGCTTTCGAAACCTGTGCTAGCGGATTCTTGATGGCCTGAGATTCGTCCAGGATAGCGTATGCGAACTTGTATGAACGCAGCAGCTGGATATCCCGGCGCATGGTGCCGTATGTTGTCAGGATGATGTCGTAATCGCGGAAATCTCGTGTCGTCTTACCTCGCCCCTGCCCAAAATGTTCCAGGATTCTCAATCCTGGTGTGAACTGGTTCGCTTCACGGTGCCAGTTGAAAAGCAGCGATCTGGGTATCACGACGAGACTCGCCTGACCAGACATTCCGTTTTCGTAAATAGACTGCAGAAAAACCAGCACCTGGACGGTTTTTCCCAGGCCCATATCGTCTGCCAGGCAGCCGCCGAAATCATAACTCTTAAGGAAATGAAGCCAGTCGTAGCCTGCTTTCTGGTAAGGCCGGAGTTTGCCTGCAAATCCATCCGGAAGCGATACCGGATCAATTCCTGCAAAATCCTTCAATCGTTTTAATTGCTCTTCATACGCAGCGTCCCCCTGTGTTTCGTCCGCTGCAGACAAAAGTTCTTCTACCAATGTCAAATGATTCAAGGAGAGGCGCACGCCGTTTTCAGTCTGTTCACCAAGACCAAACAGGTGCTTATACCGCAAAACCCATTCTTTCGGTAATTCTCCGATCGTACCATCAGCGAGTTTCACATATCGATTCTTTTTACGCAGCGCACGCCGGACTTCTGTGAGCGAAACCTCGACATTTCCAAACCGGACGACTGCCAGAAGATCGAACCAATCGATGCCGGAGGAAACGTTCAGGCTCATGGTCGGATGTTCCCGGTTGACTCGTGCCGATCTTAAATCTTCTTCACCAAAGATTTCAAAACCGTTCTCCAACAATATCGGAACTTTTTTCAGCAAGAAGTCGACAATGTCAAGGCGCGCACGCAACCCAAAGGCATTCTCCATACCTTCCCCCCTGAGATACTTCAAGCCTGAATGAGGTCCAGATATGGATTTATAGATAGCTTCCTCGGCTTCAACCTTGCGGTGCACTTTCACCAGCGTCCACGTACCGTCATTTTTATGGCGGGTTGACACCGGTCCTGATTCCGTATCGTATGGAACTTCAACTTCACCATAACCGAAAAATAAACGGACCACGAGATCGCCATCTTCCTCGGTAAAGTAGAGACGCTTCGTCGGTTCGGAGCGAATTTCTTCCCACTGGATCTGCTCGCCGTTGACAGGTAAAGAATCCGCGATCGGGAGCAGGTATGTCTCAAGAAACTCTGTTTCTTTGGACTGCGGGATCAATATTGAGGGGTTGTCTAAGAATATCGCCTGGACGGACTGGCTGTTCTCTGCGGCAACCTGGAAGATCTCTTCGTTGTACAACACCCATAACGGGTTTTTCGCCAGGACTCGCACTTCACCGCTGTTTAGCGCGATCGAAGTCCCGTTCAAATCGACCTGTGTGCCAATGTTGATCTCGTTATCTTCAGTTCTCGAAATCGAAATTTTCATCCTGCCCGGATCCGGCCAGATCCTGAGTGGCGTTTTAAGCGGGTTCCTCCCATCAGATAAAAACATTGGGGTCTCAGGGCTGGCAAGCAGGGCCAGGTAATCCTGAATTGGACGTGTGTAGCTGTAAAAGTAATATCCGACGTTCGTACCCTCGGTTCGTTGAATGACATTTGCCAGCGACACGATCGAAGGATTTCCGTTGACACAATCAGCTGGATCCAGCGACCGCTGGACTTGCTTCGCCTGAGCGCCAAGCCAGGCATTTTGCCGGATCAAATCTATGATTGATTGGCCGGATTGCTCTTCCAACCCTTTACCGGTGAGTTCGATCACCTTTGACACTTCCAGGGTATATGGCAGCAACGACCATGCGTTGTAATCGTTGCGAAGGCTAAAAATCAAGAAAAACGGACGAGAGGGCCTTTCATTGTTCTCTCGCATCAATTCCTTGATTACCTGGTTCATCGGCTCTTTCCAGGAATCTTCGTTCTTTAGTTTAAGGTGTTCGCGCAAAAAGATCGCCGATGCGACATGATGACTGCAGAATTCACCCCTGGACGCATTTTCACACGAACAAATAAATCTTAAGCCCGACCTGGTGTGCTTCAAGTCTACCGTCTCAAGATAACGGTCCGAAACGGTCAGCGTTGCATGTTGGGTTCCCATCTCGACCAGGTGCACTTTTTCTGACCTGACCAGTTCCCTTCCCAATTTAAATGCATCTGCGCCCGCGGATTCACGCAAGAACTCATCACCGAATGCATATGGATCTTGATTCAACATCAGATAAGCCTAACCGGCAACTCGCCGGTTGAACGCCTCAATCAATTCATCAATAGCTGGCGCCATTTGCTGAATAGAAGTCCAGTAATCTTTCTGGTACCACTGGGCCTGGATTTCCTCATAGGTTTTGCCTTGTTGTTCAACCCAGGTGAAATACTTCAAATGGTGGATACGCCGTCGATCGGTATAACGGAGTTCAAGCATGTTGTCAGTAGACTGACCGGCGATCCAACGATTGAAGTCTGCCGCAGCAGCTGTGCGGTCGTATTCACCTGAGTCGGCTCGCATTTCATCCAACCTGCTGGCATACAGATCCATCGAGTCGGTCAGAATTGTGACGACGATATCATCCTCATCCATTTCATAATAGCGCGCGAATTTAATCGCGGACAATACGTTTGCTATACCGGAGAAACCAAGCAAATCCAGCTTGCTGATCACAACCTCTGGCACCCCGATCTCTGCCAGGTAGCGGCGTCCTTCCAGCTCGTTGAACAGGCGGGCAACGGCAGTGACCGCGTTATCGTCCATTGCGACGACCATATCCGTATTCTTGATATTATGGATCCATGGGACGTGTTTATCACCGATGCCTTCAATTCTGTGTGCGCCATAGCCGTTCTCAATCAGTGTGGGGCATTGTAGCGCTTCGCTTGCGACGATCTTGCTCGATGGAAAGCGCTGTTTCAGGTAATCCCCACTGGCAATCGTGCCTGCTGACCCAGTCGAACTGACGATGCCGCGGTATTCGTTGTTCGGCCGCATGATGGCCCGTAGAAGGTCTTCGATAGCGCGGCCGGTTACCTCGTAATGCCAGAGATAGTTTCCGAACTCTTCAAACTGATTAAAAATCATCAGGTCTTCGCCTGATTCACGCAGTTCCCAACACTTATCGAAAATTTCCTTGACATTGGATTCGCTGCCGGGAGTCTTAATCACTTCTCCGGCGATCCCCGCCAGCCAATCGAAACGCTCCTGGCTCATTCCTTCCGGCAGAATTGCGATCGAATCGCACCCCATCAAAGCCGAGTCGTAAGCCCCGCCCCTGCAATAATTTCCCGTTGAAGGCCAAACGGCTTTCTGTGTGGTCGGGTCGAATTGCCCGGTCACAAGCCGTGGAACCAGACATGAAAATGCAGCCCCTACCTTGTGCGCACCGGTCGGAAACCACTTGCCGACCAGGCCGATGATTTTTGCCGGGACACCTGTCAATTCGCTCGGAAATTCGAGGTAATTGACGCCGCCGAAACCGCCTCCGGTCGCGACAGGTTCATTTTTCCAGGTGATTCTGAAAAGGTTTTCGGGTTTTAAGTCCCACAGTCCGATTTTGGAAAGTTTTTCCCGTATCGATGACGGAACGGTCGCCGGATCTCTCATCTGGGCGTAGGTAGGGATAACAATATTTTTGTCTTTTGCCCGTGAGACACCACGAGCCAAACGGTCTTCAAAAACCGTCAGATCGATCATTAAATTACTCCTTGGGATTTATTCGAAGGATAAGCTCTGGAACGAGGATCTTTGCGACGGCACGATGCCCGGATTTCGTCCAATGCCCATCGCAAGAAAAATGGACATCGACCCCGGATTCGTGCACAGCGCTCAACCCAGGTAGTAAATCCACCGTGTCGTACCCTGCATTCTCGAAAGCTTGCATGAATTCGGTATTATTACCGCCTTCAAAAATATTCTTATCACTGCTGGCTATCACGACCATAAATTCCGAATCGTTTGCCCTGACTTCCTCAGCCAGTGCATCTACGAGGTGCATCGTGAGATCAAATGCATCCGCGTACATTTGCTTGTAGATCGACGATTCGCCCGTATTCGCCTGCAGCCCGTCGCCGTGTGACAATTCTCCAGTGACTAACTGCATCCTGCGCAGGCGCAGTACAAATAAGTTGTATAACTTTGAATGCCTGAGCATGAATTCGTGCACAGGGCCCGAAACTGGCAGATCCGAAAACTGTGTTTTTTGACCATGGATTTCATGATGGAGAACAAGCCCTTCGCTTTCGAGTGAAAAATATGGCGTCTGGTTGGGCACGTGATTCAGCCCAAAGCTGTTGTCCTGGATATCATTTCCTGGCTGAAAGAGCAATAGTACCAGGTCTGCCTTGTATTTATGGCCTTCTTTTGTGTACCATAGCAGTTGATTATCCGTACCCCATCCGCCGTGTGCGCCAGCGATAATTTCAATATCTAACTCTTGCTCTATGATTTGATGAAAAGTCTCGTCCAGGCCGACTTCATAACCAACGCCAAAACTATCACCCAGCAACAAGATCCTGAATTTCTCGTTGCGCTCGTAGGTATGTTCAGAATCTCGCAAACCGAGACTGTTGATTTGGATGTATTGGCGGTAGTCACGCCAGCAACCCGGATTCAACCGTACACCGCCTGCATTCGGGGCAAACACTTCACCAACCTCGGGGTCATAAACACTCAAATCCTGGGGATAAAGGGGTACCCAACGTACGATCATTTCGATTATCCCCAATGTGATGTATATCGTCAGCACACTGATAAGTATGCGGGCCTGAAACTTTTTCATGTAATGGCACGGACCTTCCTGTGCTAATCTTCAGGTGCTTCCCTGACGATGTACAAAGGGCGCCCTTTGGCCTGGTCGTAAAGTCTACCCAAATATTCACCGAGGATGCCTAACGAGATCAACTGGACCCCACCTAGAAAAAGGACAGCGATCAACGTGGTCGCCTGACCGGAGAAGGACTGGAAACCAGAAGCCCGCAAATAGATCACGATAGGGATCGCCAGGATGCTGATACCTGCGGAAATAAAACCCAGGTATGTCGCAATCTGGAGCGGGAGGTACGAGAATCCGGTTATCGCGTCGTTTGCGAACTTGACCATCTTTCTCAACGGATATTTCGTCTCACCTGCATAGCGAGCCTCGCGCTTGTAATCCACGCCGGTCTGCTTGAAACCAATCCATGAGGACATACCTCGCAAGAACCGGTGGCGTTCCCGCATCTGATTCATTACATTAACCACTTTGCGGTCCATTAAGCGAAAATCACCGGTGTCGAGAGGGATATTGACATCTGTAATGCGGAAGATGATGCGGTAGAACAGGGAAGCTGTAAATAATTTGAACCAGGATTCTCCTTCCCGGTCCGTGCGAACTCCATAAACTACCTCATATCCCTCCCGCCATCGCTCGATCATCTGAAGGATAACCTCTGGGGGGTCCTGTAAGTCCGCATCGATGATGATAACTGCGTCACCACGACTGTAATCCAGACCGGCTGTCACAGCGAGCTGGTGGCCGAAATTGCGGGCAAAAATGACCGGACGAATTCGTTCGTCTTGCAATGCCAACTTGCGGATGATGTCTGCTGAATCGTCCTGCGATCCATCGTCGATCAAGACGAGTTCCCAGGATTCGCCGGTTTTATTCATCACTTCGCAAATTCTCGGGTAAAGAGCTGGCAGCGTTTCCGCTTCATTGAACACTGGTGCAATAATAGAAAAGACAGGTTTTGTCATGATTCTTCATTCCCTAACAATCCATTAACAGGACATACCATAATACCA
>JBFGQG010000074.1:0-11108 GCA_041564295.1 Anaerolineales bacterium
CATGATCGTGAAGTCACCGACCTTCTGCCCGATCTTTTCAGGGTTGGAATCGAATATCATCTTGACCTGGAACCCCCGGTTGTTCAGGCCGTTGTAACGAGCGAGGGCGCTGCCGATATCGCCGGCGCCGATCACGGCTACGTCCCAGACCCTGTCAACCTTCAGGATGGACGACAGTTTATTGGAAAGGAATTCGATATTGTAGCCCGTTCCCTGCTTGCCAAATTCGCCGAACTGAGATAAATCCTTCCGAATCTGAGCCGCAGAGATACCGAGTCTTTCTCCGATCTCCTGCGAGGAAGTCACACGGCGGCCCTCCTGGGACATGCGCTGCAGCGCGCGCAGGTACACAGGTAATCTGCCAACGACAATATTTGGTATCGGCTTCTCTGCCATTCTCTCTCCTCTATGCCATAAAAAATGCTGAGTCTGTGTAATTTACCACAAACAGGCGGTTTGTGCAATTGATAACAATGACCATACAATTGACATCGAAGACCTGCTCATAAACCCCGGATGATATAATTTCCTGACTTAAAAAAAGCGAGAATTTCATGACCACATTTATCGATGAAACGACCATCCACGTCGAATCCGGCAAAGGCGGGGACGGAATGGTCCATTTCCGGAGAGAAAAATATGTGCCCCGGGGCGGGCCTGACGGCGGCGACGGCGGGCACGGCGGTGACGTGATCCTCGAAGTCGACCCGCACCTCAACACGCTGTTCCACTTCCGGCACGTCAACCGCTACAGGGCCACGGACGGGTCGAACGGCGGTATCAAGAAAATGACCGGCAAATCAGCCGACAACTTGATCGTGCGCGTCCCGCCCGGCACCCTCGTCTACGACAACGCCACCGGCGACCTGCTCGGAGACCTGACCGAAGTCGGGCAGCAGCTCATTGTTTGCAAGGGCGGGCGCGGCGGGCGCGGCAACACGCATTTCAAGAACTCGCGCAACCAGGTACCGATGATCGGGGAGAAAGGGGAACCTGGCGAAGGGCGCGAACTCCGGCTCGAACTCAAGCTCATCGCCGACATCGGCCTCGTCGGTGCGCCTAATGCCGGGAAATCGACCTTCCTGGCCTCTGTGACCAATGCCGTGCCAAAGATCGCGGCCTACCCGTTCACCACGCTCGTGCCGAACCTTGGCGTTGCCGCCATCGACGATGAAAACACGCTTATCCTGGCCGACATCCCAGGTCTGATAGAAGGGGCGCACCAGGGCGTCGGGCTTGGGCACGACTTCCTGCGCCACGTGCAGCGCACGCGCGTGCTCATCCACCTGCTGGACGGCTTATCCGAAGACCCTATCGCCGATTTTTTCCAGATCAACGCCGAGTTGGCCCTCTTCGACCCGGCCCTCGGGGAAAAACCCCAGGTCGTCGCTTACAACAAGTGCGACCTGCCGGAAGTGCATGCCCGCTGGCCGGAGATCAAGAAGGCCCTGGCGGCGAAAGGGTACGAAGTTTTCGATATTTCCGCCGTCGCACGGACTAACGTCCGCAAGGTGCTGTACCGCGCTTTACAGCTGCTTGAAGAGACGCCGCTTCCGGAAAAAACTGAAGAACTGGCTGTCTACCGCTACGAGACCGATCCGAACGAGTTCTCCGTACAGCAAGTTAGCCCGGACACGTTCAAGGTCACCGGGTTGGCGATTGAACGTGCTGCAAGCATGACCTATTGGGAGCACGATCAGTCTGTGCGGCGCTTCCAGCGCATCCTCGAGACGATCGGCATCGACAAGGCACTGCGGGATGCAGGCGTTCAGCCCGGAAACACTGTCGTTATCGGCGAATATGAGCTTGAGTGGTCGGATTAGGGGGCCGTGATGGCGCGGATCGGCATTTTTGGGGGCACGTTCGACCCTCCGCATATCGGCCACCTGATCCTGGCCTCGGAAGTGCAGTATCGGCTGGAGCTGGATCGCCTGCTGTGGGTGCTCACGCCCGACCCGCCGCACAAGCCTGGCAGACCGATCACCCCGCTGCCGCTGCGCCTGGCGATGGTCAAAGCGGCGCTCTCCGGTTCGGACTCGTTTGAACTCTCGACGGTCGACATCGACCGCCCCCCGCCGCATTACGCGGTGGATACCATCCGTCTCCTGAGGGATACACACCCGAATGACGAATTGGTCTACCTGATGGGCGGTGATTCTCTGCGTGATCTGAAGGACTGGCATTCCCCACAGGCGTTCGTGGCGTCTCTCGACGGAATCGGCGTCATGCGCCGGCCGGAAGTTGAGATCGACCTGGAAGCGATCGAAGCTGAACTGCCGGGTGTGAGGGCGAAGACTGCGATCGTGACTGCACCGCTGCTGGACATTGCGTCGCGCGATATCCGCCGTCGGGTCCGAGCTGGTGCGCCGTACCGTTATTACGTGCATTCGGGGGTGTATGAAATTATCGAGCGCGAGGGGATTTATAGAACGTAGATTAATCCAGGCCAGGATCATTTTTCGGGTTGAAAGCTGGAGGGAAAAGTGTGTCCATGGATAAGTCAAAGGAGCAATCGCATCCTGACGTTAAAAATTCATCGAAACACCTTCAGCCTTTAACCAATAAACTCCTCCTAAAAATTGTCCTGAATCACAACCGGCCGGTGTTTAAAAGATAGTTCCTTTATACCCAGGAGCACACCGGTGTCTATAACGAAACCCTGGAACGCGAAATACATGACAGGTCCAACCGACCAGACTGCGGCATTCGACGACGTATTCGAGCGGCTGTGGCCGCGCATCCACCGGTTGTTAATCGCCATTGTGGGCGATCCGGCAGAGGCGGAAGACCTGGCGATCGAGTCCTTTTACAAATTATCGCAGCGCCCGCAGCTGCTGGAAGACGGTCAGAACCCGGCGGCGTGGTTGTACCGTGTGGCTTCGAACCTGGGCTACAACGCCCTGCGGTCCGCCCGCAGGCGGGGGCGCTACGAGACAGAAGCCCACGAATCGAGTCTGCGCATAGCCATACCAGGCCCTGAAGATGAAACCAGCCGCAGGATGGAAGTCGCCCAGGTCCGCTCGGTGCTGGCATCCATGAAAGCGCGCGACGCAAAGCTGTTGCTCCTGAAGCACACCGGCCTCAGCTACGCTGAACTGGCCGAGACGCTCGGGATCGCGCCCGGTTCGGTCGGGTCTCTGTTAACAAGAGCTGAAAGGAAGTTCGCGAGAAGATACCGGCAGTTGTACGATGGGGATTAGTGCACCCTGCACGCTGCACCTTGAACCCTGCACCTTACACCCTGAAATTCGCACATTACTTTCCATGTGAGAAAAACCCATGCACCCTTCAAAACCCACCCTCCGCGCTTACCACGACCTTGCCCTGCCTGAATTGACGGCGGATGACGTGCGTCGGCACGTCGATAGCTGTGCAGACTGCCGGCGCGAGATTGCTCGCTTTGCCGGCGACGCCAATTTCGTCGGGCAGCGGCTCGACATGCTCGACAGCGGCAGCACCATGCCCGTCCACATTGCCCGGGCGCGCCTCCAGTCGCGCCTGGCGCAGAACCAAAGGGAGAACTCTATGAACCGGAAAATCCGACGTGCAGCGGTCCCTGCACTGATCGCTGCATTCTTAATTGTTCTATTTGCCGTGCCGTCCTTCCGGGCGGCGGCGGTCGAATTCCTCGGCCTGTTCCGCGTGGAGCAGATCGAAGTCGTCCGCTTCAACCCGGCCAACCTGCCCACCAACATGAAAGGCCGCATGATGGACTTCGATCGGCTCCTCGCCGACCAGTTCACCTTCACAGGTGGGGGAGAGCCGGTTGAGGTAACCTCGGCCGCAGAAGCCTCGGCGCTGGCAGGATTCGATGTCCTGCTGCCCCCCGGCGCGGAAAATCACACGCTGACCTTTCAGCCTGCCGGGCAAGTCTCGATCACGGTCGTACTTGAAATCTGGCAAGCCCTGCTGGACGAACTCGGCCGCGGCGACCTGGTCCTCCCCGCGGAACTCGACGGCGACACCATCACCATCTCGATCCCGAATTCAGTTACCTTCGTCAACGGCGACTGCGCCATCCCGCGCGCGCCCGACGGCGATTTCATGCCCATGCACCAAGTCGACTGCACGGTGCTGGTCCAGATGCCTAACCCGACTGTGGAAGCGCCTCCTGGCCTGCCCATGAGCGAACTCGGACAGATCTTCCTGCAGTTCTTCGGCATGAGTCCGCAAGAAGCCGCCCGGTTTAGCGCGCAGGTCGATTGGACCACGACGCTCGTCATCCCGGTGCCGAACTCGGCCGATTACCGTGACGTGACCGTCAACGAGGCCGACGGCGTGTTGTTTGAAGACTACTACGACTCCGGTACGGCCAACCTCGGTCTCGTCTGGGTGGACGGGGAGATGGTGTATTCCCTGATGCTTAACGGCGACCACACCGCTGCCGAGGCCCTCGCCCTGGCGCAGGGGTTGAGATAATTCGCGGCCAATGTAGGGGCGTCCCAGCGGGACACCCCTACGGCTGCCCAATCCGCCACGACCCTGTACGGGCGTCTCAACGAGACACACATACCCGCCGGAGACGCCCGCTCCCGCTCACGATACAATATCCGCATGGACCCCACCCCGATTATCTCCACGCACGGGCTGCATAAATCGTTCGGCGAAAAGACCGCCGTCGCCGACCTGACCCTCACCGTCAACCACGGTGAGGTCTTCGGTTTCCTCGGCCCGAACGGCGCCGGGAAGACGACTTCGGTCAAGATGCTGCTCGGGCTCGTGCATCCCAGCGGCGGGACCGGCGAAATGCTCGGCGCGCCGCTGGGAGACCCCGCCGCCCGGGCCAGGGCCGGCTTCCTGCCGGAGCACTTCCGCTTCCACGGCTGGCTGACTGGTGCCGAGTTCCTGCGCCTGCACGGGCAGCTCCACGGCATCGAAAAAAGCGTACTGGCCCAGCGCATTCTGGAGCTGCTCGACCTCGTCGGCCTCGTCGATGCCGGCGATAAAAAGCTCGGGGCCTATTCCAAGGGCATGCTGCAGCGCATTGGTCTGGCGCAGGCGCTCATCAACGAGCCGGAGCTCGTGATCCTTGACGAACCGACCTCCGGGTTGGACCCCTTCGGCCGCCGGCTCGTGCGTGATATCGTGCGCGACCTGCGGGATATGGGCCGGACCGTCTTCATCAACTCCCACCTGCTGAGCGAGATCGAAGTAACCTGCGACCGTGCCGCTTTTATCCACCAGGGCCGCATCGTGCGCGCCGTGGACCTGCACGAAAGCGACGTGCCGGTGGTGCGCGTCCATGCGCGTGTGGGCGCGCTGGGGCCGGAAGTGCTGGCGGGCCTCGCGGCACTGGCCGCTGACGTGCAGGCCGAGAACGGCACGCTGGCCTTTTCCGTCCCGGATGAAGCCGCGCTGCCGGGCGTCCACCGCTACCTCGTCGAGCAGGGGGTGGACGTCTACGCTTTCCGGCCGGAGAAGCAGTCGCTGGAAGACCTCTTCGTGCAGCTCATCGGCACGGACGGGGGGCAGTGATCGTGGAGCGCGTGCTCATCATCGCCCGCCTGACCTTTTTCGAGGCATCCCGGCGCAGGATCCTGCTCGCGGCGCTCGTCATCGGGCTGCTGTTCCTCGTCGTCTACGCCTTCGGGATCAACGCTATCCTGTCCGACATCGCGCGCGCCGGCGACCTGAACTTCCTCGTGCATCGCGAGATCCTAAACTTCCTATCCATGGCGGGGCTGTATGTGATCAACTTCCTGACCGTGATGCTGAGCGTGCTGACCTCGGTCGATACGCTCTCGGGCGAGGTCTCGAGCGGCACCATCCAGACCATCGTCACCAAGCCGATGCGGCGCTGGGAGGTGGTTTTGGGCAAGTGGCTGGGCTTCGCCGGGCTGATTGGGCTGTATATTTTGCTGATGGGCGGGGGTGCGGCGGGCGTCGTGCGCTACTTCGGGGATTACACCCTGCCGCATTTGTGGGTAGGGTTGGGCTACCTGTGGTTGAACGGTCTGATTATGCTGACCGTCTCTGTTTTTGGCGGGACGTTCTTGTCCACGCTGGCCAACGGCGTGCTCGTCTTCGGGCTGTTCGGGGTGGCGTTCGTAGGGGGCTGGATCGAGCAGATCGGGGCCATCATCGGGAATGCGACGGCGGTGAATATCGGCATCGCCACCAGTTTGCTCATGCCGAGCGAGGCCATGTGGAAGCGGGCGGCGTTTTTGATGCAGTCGGAGCTGGTGGGCCAGATCGGCTTCTCGCCGTTTACGGCTTCCGGTTCCTCACCGAGCGCCCTGATGGTATGGTATGCCGTGGGGTACGTGGGGCTCGTGCTCCTCTGGGCGCTGAGGACGTTTCGCGGGCGGGATTTGTAGGGCCGCACAGCGCCAGGTCGAGTGCTGGCTGGAGGATAGTTTCAAATTGAGCTATGGTTAAAACGTCCTTGCGAGCACCAACCGGAGGTCGACACTCGCAAGGACAGGAGATTTGTTATTCGGCCAGGGGGAAGGTGACAGTAACTGTGGTGCCTTTGCCCAGGGTGCTGGCGATGGTGATGGTGCCGTCCATCGCTTCGACCATTTCTTTTACCATCGCGAGCCCCAATCCTGTGCCTGGTATGTTACCAACATTGCTGGCACGCGTGAATCGATTCAATATTGATGGAAGTTCATCGGCGGGAATCCCAATGCCAGAATCAGAAATATGTATTGAATAGTG
Organism: Anaerolineales bacterium; assembly: GCA_041564295.1. GTDB lineage: Bacteria > Chloroflexota > Anaerolineae > Anaerolineales > JABWBV01 > DATDOR01. The sequence continues at coordinate 6,661 of JBFGQG010000074.1, forward strand.
AGAAATTCCTATTTCTTGATTAATGCGAATAGATTTTCCCATTTCAGTGTACTTAATCGCATTTTCTAATAAGTTTTGCAATATTCGTGAGAGGAAATCAGGATACGCATATATGTATCTGTCAATTGATATTGGAGAAAAAAGTAACGCCACGCCTTTTTCTTCAGCGATTAATTTCATAATTAAATATTGTTTACACAACAGATTCGATAAATTAATTTTTCTGGGAAATTTTCTCAAATTTAGGAGATCCAGCTCAATTTTAGCAACTGTGGAGATTGATTTGGTCATTTCGAGTACTCTATATGTCTCGTTTGTAAGGGCTTGATGCTCTTCCATATCAATCAAATGTTGGATTTTTCTTAAGAAAATTGAGAATGCGATCATTGGTGATTGTAGTTCATGCGATATCTGTGCCAGAAATTTAGATTTAAATGAGTTTGCTTGCGATAGTTGCGAAGTCCTTTCTTCAACTTGATTTTCAAGATTTAGATTAGTGAATTCAACCTCTCTTAAGGCATTTTCCCATTGGAGAGTTATTATAAAAATTATTAATGAGAGAAAAATCAGGCCCAGATAAGCAATTGAGTTTATTGCAATTCCGTATGAAATTGAAAGATAGGATAATAACGTGATAGATCCTATAGTAGTTACAAGGCACGCGGTTGGTGAAATCAGAAAACTCGAAAGAAATATTGGAATTATTTGAAGAAATAATGATCGCCCATGGATCGTATTTTCCGGACTGTCAACAAAACCTAACACAATAAATGAAATCACAATAAAAACTGATCGTGATATGACTGATGGTGCCCGTAAATTCAAAAGCAATACGAATCCAAGCGCAATGAAAATGAAGAAGCTTAAAATTGCGAGCCTAAGTCCATCCATTTCCCATTGAGATCCATTCAACCACCAGGCAAAGGAGTCAAAAAAACCAAAGGAGGTTAGCAACATCATCATGATTATCAAAGATCGTGTGATTCTGCCTCTTCTAACTTTTTGACTTGAAATTTCCACTTGCAGCGCAGGTCTCAAATAGTTATTCAACTTTTCCGTTCGCCACATAACGAAATAGAATAACAGCCCATAAAATAGGACTGGAATGATCAAATAATAGATTAACTGGTTTGACCGGTCAGAATTTACTATTAATTGTGGTGAATACAGAAATGCGAATATACTTATGATCAAGAAAACTGTAATTATCGGGACATTTAATTGAAGTTCGAGGATTTGAAACGTTTCTAGATAATTCTTAATTAAATCAACTAACTTTTGGTGATGTTTTTGCATGGTCCGATGAGATATAGGATTTTTTGAGAAATGAGATCTAAAATTTCATGTATAAGTGGATACATTTTAAGAGAATCATGTCAAACTACTTCTGAACGCAATTGACACGCTATCTTTAAGGCAGGTTGTTTGTTCAACGTTAGAATCTTTTCTAATCGAAAATAGTCGCAGAAGTTCCCGGAAATAAATTCCAGCGAGTAACTTTTTTCAGGAATGCTGACCTTATAACCTTCGCGTGTCGAACACCCATAATTAACCAAAGACCTATATAATCCATCGGGAAAATCATGAAATACTGTTAGGTAACTCCCCTTGACAGCATTAGCAGGATGTTCCCCGGAGTCGGAAATATATGAAAAAATGTGTGTATGAATTTTTACCAGTTCATCTAGTTTTAGACCTGGAATTACTACCAAATGGGTTTTTTGTATACGTCTTGATAGAAGTGCATTCATTATGAATTTCATTGTCTGCCTTTTTAATAGATCAGGTAATTGTTTTGATATCTAAATTATGAAAACAAGATTTATCCAGGCGGGTGATAATCTAAATCCAAAATTTTCCCTCCATTGGGCTTTGATTAGCTTCCTTGAAACGAAATATTACTTCGTATAGATGTATTTAATAAACAGCGAATTTTGCGTAGCCCTAAAATTGAATTGCAGTTTCTAATATTGAGGCATTTCCGTCGATGAGCATTAAGGCCTTAAAACCCACCACCCTATTTATTTCTACAGGAATATAGCATAAAAAATCCTTGTCAGTTTCTACGCGCCGAATCAATTCTCATAAATTGATGAAAATACGCAAACAAATTTTCTTTACTCAATAGAATCGGGACTTTTCGGCGAAAATAGTATTTCTTAGCCTATCACCCCTCGCGCTTCCCTCTCCCCACCAGCACCCCAACCCCCAGCGCACCCAGCAATAGCACTACTCCCAGGACCAGGTCTATCTCCGGCACGGTGGCAGCCGGGCGCACATTCACCTTCTCCGCCCCCACAGCCGCCAATCCGGCCAGCTCGCTCTCTGTCACGACGCGCTTCGAACCCGCCGGCAATACCTGCAGGCTCTTCAAGAAGCGGACCACGGCTTTCTGGTCGTCATACGAAAGCGCCGCAAAGGCATCTCGCGCCGCACGCCCCTCGCCGCCGTGTGCGAGGATGGCCTCGGTCAGCGTACCTAAATCGCCGGCATGGCCGTAAGGCGCTGAACTTCCGGCATCCCACAATTTCGCAGTCAAAAAGAAATAAGCTCCATGCTCACCGTCCTGGTCGAAACGGCCCTGCGACAGTTTTTCGTTGCAGAAATGCATGACTTCCTCGTCGCAGAGGATGTGGCGCTTGAGGTCGGTGTAGGCCCGTATGACTGCCCCACTGCCGTACGGCTCCAGATACGGGCCTTCGCCGGTTGTAGTCAGGTCGAAGCCGTAGGCCTGGCTGGGATCGTTCCAGTTGCCCTTCAGGTTGTAGGGGTTGGGCTCGGTGAAGAGGGCCGAAGCGAGCATCAGTTCCGGCAGGTGGCAGGACGTGCAGCCGACAGTTTCGAATAAGCGTTCGCCTGCCTCCACCTCGGCCTGCCCGGCGGCGTCGTCGGGCAGCACGCGCCCTGGCACGCCCAGCGCGGCCTGAAAGATGCTGGCCGCAGTGATGTCGCCCACGGTCAGTTCGTGGGCCACGCCGTCTCCGTCGTAATCGACACCCTTCTCGGGGTTGAGGTCGAAGCGCTCCTCGGACTGCATGCCGTGGTGGTGGTTCAAGGCATTGTTGGTGAACTCGCGCAGCGAAATGACACGCCCGGCCTGGTGGAAGGGCTTGACGATCAGGTCGGGGTCGATGCCTTCGATCTCGGTCGTGTCGATGGCGCCGTTGGGGTGCACGGTCAGCGTGCCGAAGGAGACGCCCTTGGCCATGAGCGCCACGGTGACGGGCCTTTTCGTCTCCACGGCTTTCTGCTGGGCCGCGTTGCGGATCGCCAGCAGTTCAGCCGTCATCTCGCGCGCCAGCAGTTCGATCGCGCCGGAGCCGAACATGCCCACCGTACCGCGGAAGTTGCTGAAGGCCGGGTCGTCCGTGGTGACGACCGGGTCGAAGGTCTGCGCCAGGACGAAGACGTTGGCGACGATGTCCCCGCTGCCGCCGGCGCGCGGGGCATTGTGGCAGCCGGCGCAGGAATTGGCGTCAGGGCCGGAAATCCGGCTGAAGGCGGGTTCGTCCGGTTCGCGCTTATCGCCGCCGCCCGTGGAGGCCGGGCGGCCCTGGCCGTCGCACCTGTTGAACTTCGCTTCGAAGAGCGCCTGGCCTGCGGCGAAGATCTCGTCGAAGGCCAGTTTCCCGGCTGCGATGTCTGCCTGGGAGAGGTGCTCCTGGATAACGGGTTCTTCCGGGAAACCGGGCGGGCAGGAGCGGGTCTGCGCCTGTGCGCGGCTGAGCGGTAGAGCGGCGAGGAGGAGGATTCCGGTAAAGATGAGGGTGGCGGGAAGTGTGCCAATCCGGGGCAGCGGGACAGGCGAAGCGGGTTGCTCGTGCATTTGAACCTTTCGATCAGGCTTGAGGAGGTAATTTGAATAATAGCTCAAGCCTGCAAATTATCGCGCAGGAATGAGGGATTGGCAATGCGTGACCCAGACATGGCAAGTCTTTAAGACTTGCCATGTCTGGGCACGCGAGGAATGAATCCACCAATTACAGCCAATGCGGTTAAAACAGCTTCAACTGCGGCGATTCGTAGGTCAGTTCGTCGGTCAGGAACTGGGCATCGAGGTTGGCCCGGTCGATCAGCGGGTTGGCGCTTAAAGCCCGAAGGTGGCGGAACTTGAGGAAAACCCAGTCTTTGAGAAGGAAATCCAGCCTGGGGTCTCTCCTGCGTTTGAACAGGACGAGGTTGGCGCGGCTGCCCGGCAGCACGACCAGTTTTCGCCCGGGTGCTTTGAGCGCGGTCTGCAGCTGGGTGCCGATCTCGGCCGTGGTGGTGAAGTGGAACAGGTAGATTCCGTCCGCATCAACCCAGCGCACTGTACCGTCCTCGGTCAGCACGTCGAAGCCCAGCGTCTCACCCAGCTGGATGAGGCGTCCGCGGTTGTGGCGGACGTCGTTCTTGCGGCTGACGGGATCGTCTTCCGACCGGAGCTGCCAGCCGCCGCCGGCCGCAGG
>JBFGQG010000075.1:0-11061 GCA_041564295.1 Anaerolineales bacterium
ACTGCCAAAAGCATCGGCTGCTGGCCGAACCCAGGAAGGATTAAGCCGCCGCGTCGCCATTACCGGAAAAGTCTGGAGAAGCGAGTCAAGAGGCTGCCGGCCGGTCACACGGATAACAGACGACATGGTTTTTTGAGAGACTCGTTCGCTCCAAAAAGCGGCGATGACGGCGAGTTCTGCAGAGGTTGCAGGCCGGTCTACAACCCGGAAAAAGTTCTTGATTGCGTTCAACTCTCCAGTGGTAGAGTCGGGCCATTTATCTACAAACAGCGCATCGAAATCGTCTACAGGATACGACTGGAGCAGGACGGATTTAATTCCCGGTTCCGGTGCTGCAGTCAGCGCCGATTCAGGGCGAATTTCCCCGATCACGTAACGATCGATTCCGGCTTTCGTAAGAATTGACTCTGCGATCTGTTTGAGCTGTTCTTCCGATAGTTTAGCGCCTGAAAAGGCGTAACGAGTCCCGCTTACGACAGCTTCCACGGAATTGAATCCACTTTGTCTCGCCAATCGAAAGAGCAGGTTGCCTGCATGGTCGTTGATCCGGTGGCTGCAGGTTTTTTCAACGACATAAAGGCCCTGTTTCTCGAGATACGGCATGTCCGGGTCGACTTTGCGCACAGCATATCTTTCCAGGATTGGATCGCAGAGCAAATTAGTCGCGATTTCTTCCAGTTCCGGTTCAGCCATTTCCCCCAGGATGAAATAAACCTTCGAAAGTTCCAGCCTGAGGTTTCTTAATATCCCCAGCGCCTGGATTTCTGACAGGATCTTGGACGGCGTGGCAGCAAGTGAAGAAGTGACGTCGATCCGGTAGACGGGCAAGCCATGCATATGTGGATTATATGTTTAAGGTCGCGTGTTGGAAAGTGAAAATGCTAAGCGATCCGGTGCGGTTACTTTTCGCGCGAAAACATGCTGCTTAGAGCCGCCGCGAGCACGCCATGTCAAAGCGGTGTTATGAGTTGGTGGTATAACATAGGAAAAATCGGATCAGCAGGTGCTGCTATAATTCACCGGTCAGCTGATCCGCTGACTCATTAATATGCGCATAGAACTTCCTCTAAATATCTCCTACCCGACTGTAAACGTATATTTCATCCCGGAGCCGGTCCCCACCCTCATAGACTGCGGGCTGCACACGGCGCAAACAATCTCCGTCTTAGAAGTCGCCCTGCAGGCCAAAGGATTCCGACTGGCAGATATTCTAAAAGTCGTCATTACACACCCACATGTGGACCATATCGGCCTGGCTGGTTTTTTTGCTGAGAAGGGTGCAGAAATCTGGATTTCGGATATGGCGGCGGACTGGATGGACAATCGCGAGCCGGCCCGCAGGGACACACTGGAACTGCTGCTCAACCTTATGAGAGAACATGGTTTCGACCAGGCATTCATCCATATGACAGAACGGTTCTACCACGGTCTGGCGCCGATGTTCACAGAGATACCTGATGCAAATAGGCGGTTGTTTCGTGTTGGTGACATGATAGAAATAGGGCATTCTCCTTATGAAGTGCTCGCAGCTCCCGGACACACAAATCTACAGGTCTGTTTTTACCAGCCGACCACTCGCCGGTTGTTCTCAGCTGACATGCTCCTCCCAAAAACACCAGTGCCCGTGATCGAACCCATGCATAGAACATCCGGAACACGATATCCTGGTCTGCCGGCCTTGTTGAAATCCTACAGGGTTTATCGTGATCTGGATGTCAGTGTGGTTTATCCCGGACACGGTGAACCTTTCGAGAATCACCGCGGTTTGATCGACGCTCAGGTCTCTCGCATCCAGCGCCGCAAACTCGAATGCCTGACGCTCATTCGTTCAGGCAATCATACACTTCCAGGTCTCCTCGAAGACATGTACAGGACGATCCCACCGAACGCCCGGGCAGGCGGCCTGGCCATGCTGGTCGGTTACATCGACCTGCTCCTCGATGAAGACCTGATCCAACCCGTTTACAAAAACGGAATCCGCCGATTTGAATCAAATTGAACAACCGGCAAAACGGGTATTGACATTTTGTAGATTTGTTGTATAATGTTTGTATATCTATCAACAATCTATAGAAGGCGCTATGAGTAAAGTTGTCACCCTCCACACACCCGCACCAGATTTCTCACTGGATGATCATACAGGCAAACAGTTTCGCTTTAGCGATTACTGCGGCTCGAAGAACGTTGTCCTGGTTTTCAACAGGGGATTTCTATGACCATATTGCCGCGAGCACATGGCGCAGTTGCGCCTGGACTACAGTAAATTCAAGGCAGAAGATGCAGAAATCCTGGTTGTCGGCCCCGAAAGCGCGTCCCAATTCGCAAAGTACTGGGATGAAAACGATCTCCCCTACCCCGGCCTACCTGATCCGAAGCATTCCGTCCTGAAACGATACGGACAGGAAGTAAACCTGTTCAAACTTGGCAGGATGCCCGCCCAGGTGATTGTGGACAAGCATGGGATGGTGCGTTACGTCCATTACGGGAAATCGATGAGCGACATCCCTTCCAATAAAGAGCTCCTGTCTATCCTTACAGGCCTCAACAAGGAACACCGCGATTCATCCGGCTTAAGCTCTCCCCTCCACCTGGACATGATTTCAAAGACTGAGGAAACCAGGGAAGAAGCGGACTAGGCGGTAAACCAGCCGAACTCCCCAAAATCCACCTCGTTGTCTTCATTAAACACAACACCTTCTTCCTCTAGAAGCTCGCGCTGCAGCAGCGCCCCCGGGCCTACTCCGCGGGGGCTGACCTTTCCCTTAGCATTGATCACCCGCTGCCAGGGCACGTCCGTGTCCTCCCGCAAAGCCGCCATCGCAAATCCGACCATCTGCGCCGAACATCCCCCAACGACCCTGGCAATATGCCCGTACGTCGTGACGCGCCCGGCTGGAATCCGGCGGACAACGGCGTAAATACGTTGGTAGAGTGGTATTTCTTTTTCCATAATTCACCTGCAGTCGTCCGGGCTTTGACCATTTAGATCGAAAGAAATAATAGAAGTGAGACCTCGTCGTCGTAAAGCCTCACTCCTATGAGATTTATTATAAGGGAATTTGGGATTCCTTACGGAGGTTCCGCACCCTTGACCGGATTTAACATTGAATGATATTGGACACAGGCGCATGTGCTGCCCATGTCCTGTTGTTCTCACATTCCGGAGGGCACCACCATCTGCTTGAGTTATAATTTGTTATTACAACTATTTGCAATAAGGGATGATCATGAAAAGCCAGGAACACTTTGAAGAACTGCTCCGCCAGAAGGGTTATCGCCTAACGCCTCAACGGCTGGCGATCATCAAGATTTTGCAAAATGCCGACCGGCACCTCGCCCCCCGTGAAATTTACGAATTGGCGCGTGAAAGGGTCCCAGGCGTTACCGAGCCGACTGTATACCGGACATTGACTTTCCTCTGCAGCGAAAGGATATTGATGTGCACCCACAACGGCAGCGGCAACCTGGTCTACGAACTTGCATCGAATTTGCACCACCACCTGGTCTGTCGTGAGTGCGGCCACAGCATCGAGGTTGAACACAGAGCGCTGGAAGAGCTTTATACTAACCTCAATAAGCAGACCGGCTATGCGCTTGACGAACGGCACGTCTCCCTTTTCGGGCTTTGCCCGGGATGCCAGTAAGGAGAACGCGTGCAGCCTTATTTCTTTTCACCTGAACCGCTCCATATACCTGACGGCTTCCTGAGCGCCCCCGTTGCAGCATTTTTCTGGCTGCTGACAGCGGTTGTTATCGGCATCGCTGTCCGTGAAAGCAGCGGTGAATTTGCCGAAAAACAAGCGCCTCTCATGGGTATCATGGCTGCTTTTATTTTTGCAGGCCAGATGATCAATTTCCCGATCGTCGCAGGGACCAGCGGACACCTCCTGGGCGGCACCCTCGCAGCCGTCACACTCGGGCCCTGGGGTGGCATGCTCGTGATGACGACTGTCGTCGGCGTGCAGGCGCTCATCTTCCAGGACGGCGGCCTGCTTGCCATGGGCGCAAACATCTTCAACATGGGAATTCTGACAGTGGTGATCGCTTACGGCCTTTACCGGGGCATCGCAGGCCGCGGCCGGAAAATCAGTCTTATCGTGATAGGCATTGCCGCCTGGCTGACGGTCGTTGCAAGCGCGTTCCTGACCGCTTTACAGCTCTGGCTGAGCGGCATTGCATCTCTTGGGATTGTTTTACCCGTTATGCTCGGAGTCCATTTCCTGATCGGCCTCGGCGAAGCGTTGGTCACCGTTGCCGCTGTGTCATTCATCATGCAGACAAGACCAGATCTCCTCGCGATGAAAGCTCAACAGAAGATGGGCCGGAGCTGGATCGCTGTCGGCGTGATCGCCTCTCTCCTCGTGGTTTTCTTCGCACCTTTCGCATCAGCCAATCCCGACGGCCTGCAGCGGGTGGCGATTGAACTGGGCTTTATTGACTCCGCAACCAGCGCGCCGTTCAATGTCCTCCCCGGATACACCGTTGAAGCCCTCGGGATTTCCGGCCTTTCCACGATCGCCGCCGGCGTAATCGGCATCGGCATCGTCGGAGGAATTGCCCTTTTAGTCGCCGTCGCGCTGCGGCATAGAGACCAGCAGGGCTGAAAATGCATTTCCATTCCTTCGATAGCTACCATCACCAGGACAGTCCAGTCCATGCGCTGGACCCCCGCACTAAAGTCATTCTGACAGTCTCTTTCATACTGACGGCAGTATTATTGCCCGATGGCGCCTGGACCCAACTCGCTTTTTCCTGGTTCGTCCTGGTTGCGTCAGCGCTAGGTGCGAAAGTGCCTCTGCGGATACTGCTGACAAGGTCACTCGTTGCCGTTCCGTTCGCATTGGCTGCAGTGACTGTGTTGTTCACCCTGCCAGGAGAACCGGTCGGCTCGATCTCAATCGGTGGTTGGACGCTGATCGTCAGCGAGACGGGTCTGGTGCGCTTCCTCACGATCCTGGCAAGGTCCTGGCTCGCCGTCCAGGCAGCCGTCTTGCTCACCGCGACGACACAGTTCCCGGACCTGGTCCACGCACTTCGCCACCTGCGCGTCCCGGGTTTGCTGACCTCAATCATCTCCTTTTTATACCGCTACCTCTTCGTACTGGCCGATGAAGCGGTGCGCCTGTTGCGCGCCCGGGCATCGCGCAGCGCACATCCAGACGTTCACGCTGCAAATATGGGTTTGCGGCGGCATGCGAAAGTCGCTGGAGGGATGATCGGCCAGCTTTTCCTGCGCAGCTACGACCGCAGCGACCGCGTCTACCACGCGATGCTGGCCCGCGGTTACCGGGGTACGCTGCTGACAATGAACCCGCACCACATGCACCGCGGGGATTGGCTGGTCCTGGCTGCCGGCTCACTCCTCCTCGCTGGGGTCCTGATTAGCGGGAGGATGACTGTCTGATGCCCATCTCACACCCCCAACACCCAGTCGAAGAGACTCCTGCTTCCTCTCATGAGCCTGCCCTCATCGTGGAAAACCTGGATTTCGCTTATCCGGACGGTCATCCGGCGCTGGATGGCGTCTCGCTCTCTTTGCAGAACGGCGAAAAAGTCGCACTCGTCGGGCCAAACGGCGCCGGGAAAAGCACCCTTATGCTGCACCTGAACGGCATTCTTTCCGGAAAGGGCCGTATCTCTGTCAGCGGATTGGAAGTCAAACAAGAAAGCCTGCACAGGATCAGGGCATGCCTGGGTATGGTCTTCCAGAATCCGGACGACCAGCTTTTCTCTCCGACAGTATTCGACGACGTCGCTTTCGGCCCTCTGCACATGGGCTGCCCCGAAGAGGAGATACGCATGCGCGTTTTGGAAGCCCTGGAGATGGTCGGCATGGCGGATTACGCGCATAGATTGTCGCACCATCTCAGCGTCGGTGAAAAGAAGCGCATATCAATTGCCACCGTTTTATCCATGAAACCCCGCATACTCGTCCTCGATGAACCTACGGCAGGCCTCGACCCGCGCGCAAGGCGTGGGATCACCAACCTGCTGGACCGCCTGCCGCTCACAATGCTCGTTTCCACACACGATATGCGCCTGGTCGCCGAGTTGTTCCCCCGCATGGTGATCATGGATGCAGGCAGGATCGTCGCGGACGGTGAAACCGCGGCGCTGTTGATGGACAGGGCGTTGATCGAATCTCACGGCCTCGAAACGCCGTGAGCGGACCTCCAAAAGATATCCTGAAGGGGTTTTCAATTCCGGGCTGCGTTCAGGACATTCAGGCCTATGGCAAAGGCCATATTCACGATACCTATCTGGTCCAGTTTGATCAAAACCGGCAGTATATTTTCCAGCGATTTAATTCCAACGTTTTCCCTCAACCTGGGCTCGTTACTGAAAACATTCTGGCAGTTTCCGAGCACCTAAAGCACAGGCTCCGGCTCTCTGGCCTGGAAGATTGGCAGCGCCGCGTGTTGACTTTGGTCTCGGCCCGTGATGGCCAGCGAATCATGAAAGCTTCGAACGGCGAAATATGGCGCGTATTTGCCTTCATTCCGGGAACTGTAACCCTGCATGAAGTCCGCTCGGCAGACCAGGCCTTTGCATTCGGCAACTCGTTTGGCCGCTTCCAGGTCCAGCTGTCCGATTTTACCGGCGACCTGCACACGACTATTCCACACTTCCACGATACACGGCAGCGCTTCACTACATTTGAAGCTTCAATTCCTGCAGCGGCTTCAGACAGGCTTGTACGGGCAACTGAGAGTATCAATTTTGCACTGGCGCGGAGGGCGATCGTCGACGTCCTCAACCGGCACATCGCCACCGGCAAAATTCCAACCCGTGTTGCACACAACGACGCAAAAATCCACAACCTCCTTTTCGATGAGGAGACTCAAGAAGGCATATGCGTAATCGATCTGGACACCGTGATGCCCGGCACCCCGCTGTATGACTTCGGCGACATGGTTCGCTCCGGCACCACCACTGCACCCGAGAACGAGCGCTCTCTCAACAAAATCGCACTCGACATTGATCTTTTCAGTGCACTGGCTGAAGGATATCTGCACGCTGCTCGTTCCATGCTGACTGAAGCAGAAAAGGATTTGCTTGTCTTTTCCGGGATTTTGCTGACGTTTGAGTCCGGTCTGCGCTTCCTGACCGATTACCTGCAAGGGGACGCCTATTTCAAAATAGATTATCCTGAGCAGAACATTGATCGCTGCCAGAACCAGTTCCGGTTGGTCGAAATTCTCGAACAACAGGAAGCCTTATTAGCGGCTCATGTCGAAAAAATATGGTCCGCGCCGGATCAAACAGAAGTACGGGGGGCTGCGGACTCATTTTAAGTTAGACTCTCTCTAGCGGTTTTTTCGCGGCAACCATTTTATTAAGCAGGGGCGGTGATTAATGAAGAAACTCCTGGTACTCCTAACATTAACGAGCATTTTGTTTCTCAGCGGGGCAGTTGATTTAAATCAGGCGGAGGAAGCACACCTCGGGACGCCGGTCTTGATGCCGGAAAGGCCTGCAAAGTTTGATCGCGCAGACCCGGCCTCTGCAGCCATGACCCAGACCTTCCTGCCGTTTGTCTGGCGCCCACCGGAGCAGGCGCCCTGGGTGGACACCCAGAACAAAGATGCGGTCCGGCAGTTTTACCTGAATGTGTACCTGGCGTCCGAGAACGTGCCCAGCGGCTGGACGGGCAGCCATAATCCCTGCAAGGTCGGCACGACCACCGCTGCATTCCGGGAGGCAGTCCTCAAGCGCATTAACTATTTTCGTGAGATGAGCGGCATTCCAGCGGTTACCGGTTTCCTCACAGATTACAACCGGAAGGCCCAGGCAGCAGCCTTGATGATGAGCGCAAACGGTGCGCTGAGCCACGACCCGCCGTCTAATTGGAAGTGTTATTCCGCCGATGGGGATGAAGGCGCAGGCAGTTCCAACCTGTACCTTGGCGTATACGGCCCGGCGGCGATCAGCGGATACGTCTATGATCCCGGGTCCGGTAATTATCCGGTCGGGCACCGCCGCTGGATCCTCTACCCCCAAACGCAATACATGGGCACCGGGGACATCCCCCCGGTCTCCGGGTACTGGTCCGCCAACGCCCTGTGGGTCTTCGATCTCGACAACATGTGGGGACCGCGGCCAGCCACCCGTGACGAGTTTGTAGCCTGGCCGCCGAAAGGGTATGTACCTCGCCAGGTCGTGTATCCGCGCTGGTCATTTTCCTACCCGGGCGCGAATTTCTCGAGCACATCTGTTGCTGTAACCCGCGGTGGGAAGCCGGTTAGCGTTTCGGTCAGTCCTGTAGTAAACGGTTACGGCGAAAATACGATCGTATGGGAGCTGGGTGAGTCGCTGCCTTCAGGCGAGGTCGTTTACACGGTGTCGCTGCAGAATGTCAAAATAGACAGCGTCAACCGAAATTTCAGCTACCAGGTCATGATTTTTGATCCGACGAAGTAGGATTCTGGTAGTTTTTAAACTGGTCGCAGAACTACTGGCGCTTGCAAGCAATGCTAAACTTTCTCCTTATTTTTGGCGAAAACCGGTTTAGATAATTCTACAAATATCAGTAAAAGAAACAACCCACCGTTTTCGAGTGGGTTGTTTCAATTGGGGAGAAACGCGCAGACTTACGAGCCGTTTAATTCAGAAATGCCGTCTTCAACGGAGAGCTCGCCGTCCGCGATACGGTCGAGAATGCTCATCAGATCCGGTCCGGAGCCAGCTTCCTCTGAAACGGTTTCGTGGATTTGTTCCGCCTCACCGGAAGATGTCTGGAAATCCAGGTTGCCGGAAACACTTTTGAAATAGAAATCCGGGCCGCCTTCGCCGAAAGTGAACACCTTGCGGCTGGGGCCGCCTGATACATTCCCGTTCTTTCCAATTCGCCTATTGTTTACGCGCATAGATCCCGATACACTTTTGAAGTGCACCCGCCCGGCAGGTGCATCGTCTGTCAATATTTTCACATTACCAGATACGGTTTTGAGTTCATAGGGTCCCTCACCGATTGGCGTGTCGATTCGGATGCTGCCGTTAACCGTTCCTGCTGTCAGCGAAGGCAGATTGGAATCGGCGATGTGTATCTTCCCGTTCACAGTTTTCAGTTTTCCTTCTCCGGATACCCGGCTTCCGGAAATTTTTCCGTTGACTGTGCTGATCTTGATATCACCAGAAAGGTCAGCCACCTCGATTCCCCCATTGACCGCTCCAATTTCCAGCGTACCGCGCACCCCTTTTATATTGGTGGCGCCGTTGACCGTTTTGGCGACCAGGTCAGACTCCTCAGGTACGGTAACGTGAAAATCTACCCTGCTCCGGTCTGGCCTGAGCCAGGATACATTGAGCTTCTTTTCAACTGGTTTCACCTGTACATAAACGCTTCCATCTTCAGCCTGCCCGATTTCGACAGGCGCAGGCCTGTTCCCGCGTTGGACCGCTTTGATAGATACTTCGCCGGCTGGACCAGGTTGGACCATAATCGAACCATTCACATTATTGATCTGGACGGACGCAGTCCCTTCAACCTGGAACTGCCGCTCAATCGTTTCATCGACCATGACTGTCTCCTTTTATGTAGACCTATCTTGTGGTGTGTGGGCTCGCCTGCGTGTGTCGGTTATTCGATAAAAATTTCGACGTGCTCGCCGTCGTCACCGTCCACAACATCGATGATTTTCCCGGACAAGTTTTCATCCAACGCATCATGAATGGCCGTCATGAGGTCGTCCATATCCAGGTCATCAGCAAAATGCCCGGCAATATTCAATCCTGCATCAATCAGGCTGAGCGGCAGGTTTACGTTGACCTTCGATTTCCCGGAGGACATGTCCGTCACGCGCACACGCAGCCAGCGAGCACGCGTACTCGAGCCCGGACCGCGTTGGGTAATCTTTTTGCCCTTCGCACTGCTCGATAATGCGCTGAGCAGCTTTGCGCCTTCCTCGGCGGTTATTTTGCCTTCCTGTATCATCTGCAGGATTTTCATTCGTTCTTCTGTTGTCGCCATTTAAGACTCCTAAAATTGCTGTGTTCAGCAATCCACTTTAAAGTAATTCTGCAATTAAATGATTTACAGCGAATTGCATGGCCCTCAGCAAGGATTATCCGATATAAACTTCTACTTTTTCACCACCGGAATCCTCCACGTGGACGTAAATGGGGTCGTCGGGAGTGAGCGAATCCTGCAGGGCCGTTATCACCTCGTCAACCGGAAACCCGATATTGTTCAACCCTGGAATCCAACTCCCAAAGACCTTGATCATCCAGGCTGATGCTCGAAGCGGTAGTGGGAGGCTGATCGCGATACGACGCGGCCATTCATCCTGGCCGGTGTTAACCCGGACGTGAACCCAGCGCGCTGTCCGGCTCATGGCGGCGATCATCATGAACGCGATACCCAATAGCAGCGGCAGCCAGGCACACGACATCCAGAACCAGTGCCAGCCGGCCTGGTTGCCGGTAAAAACAAGCAGGGCACTGAACGTCGTGACGATAATGCCGACGGCAAGAGGGAGATACCAGAAGGATCGAAATCGCCTGAGATTACCAGGCATTTCCGGGGCTCCGGCCGATATAATCACATCTTCGGGCTCAAAATCCCCTGCGAAGCCTTCTTGAGCGGCATGAACCTGAAAGGTATCGAGCTGATCGACAGGCTCTGCTTCAGATTCAGGGTCAAAATAAGCCGCGCCCTCCTCAGCAGATTCATCCAGGGCCTCGATCAATTTCGCCGCTTCTGCCGCAGTTATGGTCCCGTTTGCTACCATCTCCAGGATTTGCATCCGTTCTACTGACATCCAATCCTCTTTCGGCGTTAACCGGCTTAATTTCCCTCGAGTGCCGAAAGCAGTGCTTCCGCCTCTTCGAGTGTGATCTTATTTTCAGCGACCATGTTGAGGATCATCAGGCGTTCTTCATCACTCACCGGGTCGCTCTTCGTGCGGGCTGATTTTTTCAAATCACTCAAGTTGATTTTGAACGAACGGCTGTAGCTTTTGCTGTCCTTTCGAGTTTCCCGCTGCGCACGCGCCTCGGCGCGCCTCTGGGCTTCAGCAATCTTGCGTGCAGCCCGATCCTGCGCCCGGCGTATCTTTTCCT
>JBFGQG010000076.1:0-11051 GCA_041564295.1 Anaerolineales bacterium
CGCGTTATGCTTCCAATCCGGATCGGGTTTAGGGTGCGGGGCGTTCTGGATTGCCTGGGCGAGCTCTGCCAGTTCCACCAATTCGAGATCCAGGGACGCGTCATCCATCTTCACCAACATTTCTTGGCCCCGATCCAGGTATTCCGCTAATTGTTTGGCCTGTTTATTATCCATAATGGTTTTATCGTTCCGCTACGAGCATTTCTCTTAATTGCTTTAATGCCCGGAACTGGATGACACGGACATAGTTTTGGGTGATCCCGAGGGTATTAGCAGTCTCTGCATAGGTCAGTCCGTTAATCAACCGCAGTGTAAGGACCTCTCGGAAAAGCCCCTCCAGGCCGGTCAGTGCCTGGAGCACTTTTGCAACCTCTTCGCGGACCTGAACCTGATGCTCCAATGCAGGCTCTTTAGAGGCGAGCGGTAATTCCAAATTCAGCGTGACGACAGATTTTCGAGTTCTATAATGATCGATGACCAGGTTCCGCGCAATCCGGTAGATCCATGCCTGAAAATTTATCATCGATTTCTCTGACCGAAAATCCGGTAACTTTTCAAATGCCTTGAGAAAGACGGTTTCGGCCAGATCTTCTGCCTCTTGAACATCGGAAACCTGGTAGTAAATGAACGTATATATCGCGTCGAGATGGAGGTCGTATAGCTCGCCGAACGCGTCTGTATCCCCTCCAATAGCCCGGGTGATCAATTCAAACTCAGGGCTATCATTTTCAGAAGGGTTCATATGATTTCAGACGTTAAGACGAATTAGGCGGGGATTCGTTACAGAAAAATTATAGAATACTTCCAGGTTCCAGGTTTAAACTGCGGGGGTCAAAAAAAATGGTATCCGGCTACCCGAATTAGGCAGCTCGACCCCTCAACCATCTAAGACCTCATTAATAATCACGTCCGGATCAACTCCTTCTGCAAGAGCTTCAAAATTCATGATCAGCCGATGCCGGAGGGACGGGTAAGCGACTTTGCGGATATCATCGATTGCAACGGCTTTGCGGTTGTCCAGCAGTGCTTCGACTTTTGCTGCCCAGACCATAGCCTGGATTCCGCGAGGAGAGGCGCCCACTCTTAAGTTCCGCTGCACAAGCTGACGCGCAGACGGATTCTCAGGGTGAGTGGCGCTCACGATTTTCGCGGCATAGCTGTACACTTCGTCTGCCACCGGGACCTGTTTTGCGAGCAACTGCATGCCCAGCAATGTCTGCGCGTCTGCAATTTTTGAACCAGTCGGCACAACCGCGCCTGTCGTCCGCCTGGCAATCTCGACCAGTTCTGCTTCGGTAGGGTACGGCACGTCGATTTTGTACAGGAAACGGTCGAGCTGCGCTTCCGGAAGAGGATAAGTCCCTTCCATTTCGATAGGATTCTGTGTAGCGAGCACAAAGAACGGTTCAGGCAGGCTGTAGGACTCCCCGGCAACAGTCACGCTCCTCTCCTGCATGGCTTCCAGCAGTGCCGACTGTGTGCGCGGCGCGGCCCGGTTGATTTCATCTGCCAGCACAAGGTGCGCGAAGATTGGTCCGTGCTCGAACCGAAAGCCGCGCATCCCGCGTTCGTCCATTGAAATGATCATTGTTCCCACGATGTCTGCCGGCATCAGGTCTGGTGTGAACTGGATCCTGTTAAACGAACAATCCAGCACATCGGCCAGGGTTCGAACGAGCAGCGTTTTTCCAAGCCCCGGGACACCCTCGAGTAATGCATTCCCGCCGGCAAGCAGCGTGACGACCAGGTCGTGTATAAGCGCATCCTGGCCGACGATGACTTCCCGTAATTCTCTCAGCACTGCTCTGGCAGTATGGTGGAATTGTTCCAGAGTGATCTCCATGTATTTTGCTCCAATTGAACTGGTGATTAACGCCAGGGCATCTTCCGCCTTCGGACCGCTATTTCGACCGGCCAGGCGACGATCAGGAAGATGAGCAGGCGTTGTAAAGTCCGGTTGGCTGACAGGGCAATGCGTTCACCCTGCTGTCTTGCCGGTTCAAGATCGTTCCAGGTAATCAGTTCCCCGAAGGTTTGAAAATCCGCTCGGAGAGAAGGTTTGTACTCATCACTGTAGTTTACAACGACAGGTGCAGCAAACTCAACCGGAAATCCGTCCTCATCTGTGAACCGGACTATGCCGCGATATGCGCCTTCTTTCGGCCTGGGCAGCGTCAGTGCATATTCGCCGGGCCCAACCTGGGGAACTGGAAAACTGACCACCTGGTCGTCTGCATTGACCATCGTAAAATTCACCTGGACGCCATTGCGGGGTACGCCGGCGCCTGAGGTCAATCTTGCCGTGACTTGCATTTCCATGCCGCCGACCTCAACCTCTACCTGGCCTGGTCCCAATGCCGGGTCCGGCAGTGTGTAGCGGATTAAATTGGCCCAGAGGTGCCCCCAATCCTGCCATTCCGTCCAATCCGGTGCCCAGGCCTGGCCCAGGTCACCGGTCCAAACGGCCACTCTTCCTAATCCGTACTGCCATACGGAAAGCAGCGGGTCTTCAAAGATTTCAGAGCGCAGCACATCCTCCGCACCGATGTCGCTCTTGCTTTCGAGTGCGTTGTAACCGAGCAGTACCGGCATTTCGCCGGCGTTGAGTCCCGAAAGCACCGGGTGGTCGCTCTCCCAGGGTATCGCTCTACTGGAACCTTCGCGCACATTCTCATCGCGGGCAGCCCGGCTCTCATCGATCAGAATCCTGGGCAGGTCGGCCGCATCGAGGACAGGGTAATAGCGTCCCTCACCAGCCTCTGCCAGCAGGCTCATTAATTCCTGGTCAGCCTCGATTCCGAGCGCTATGGTTGAAATTGAAATATTTTGCTCAAGGGCATAATTCGCAAGCGTGATGTAATCCGTTAGCGGCGTCTCGTCATTTCCGTCAGAAAGGAGCACGATGTGCCTTGTCTCAGAAGTCGAGTTTGAGACGAGTTCAGAGACGGCCGTGTTCAGTGCGTTGTAAATTGCTGTGCCACCGGATGGAGAGATAGCAGCCATAGCATTCTTTGCGTTTTGCAGTGTGTCTCCCGCTCCGACCAGCTGAAGCGGCAGAGACCAGACCGCATTCGCGTTGTAAGAAAGTATGCCGAGAGTGTCTTCCGGCCCCAGGGTTTCAACGGATCGCAGTGCCGCTTCCCGGGCCAGCGAAATCGGTCGCAGGCTGGTCGGCGTACCGCGCGCGCCGTCCATGCTGGCTGAACGGTCGATGACGAGAACGATCGTCAGCGGTGAATTCTGTTCGCGAGGCGGCGGTTCGAGTCGCACCGGGAGGATCGGTTCTATCACCGTGTCTTTATAACCACCGAGTGTAAAGGCATTCCGGCCGCCGGTAAAAATCAACCCTCTGCCCTGCTGTTGGACGAAATCTTTAAGGGTCTGCAGCCTGCCTCCGGAAAAACTGCCCGCAAGGACATTGTCAACCAAGATCACCTGGTAAACAGACAGTTCCGTAAGGCTTTCCGGCATGTCTTCAGGGAGGACGAGGTCCGCATCTATGCCTTTCGCTGACAGCGCCTGGCTCAACCGCCCGGCGTGGACCGCGTTTTCCGTGATCACCAGGACCCGCGGGGCTGGAAATACCCGCAGCGCCGCGTAGGCCGTGTTGTTTACGTGCCGGGAGTCACCCGCTGCGGTGACCGTTGCTGAGATCGTCATGATCTCTTCAACGGAAGTCTGTAACGAGATGGGAATGAGGTGTTGACCCGCAGGCAGGTTGATGGTTTTGCTCAAGACCGCCGTCTCGTTCACGGTCACCGTCAGCCCCACATCACCTGCTAAGAAAGTGGTAAGCGGCAGTACGGCCGTGAAGGGAGTGTTCTCCCACAGCGCGGACGGCAGGTACATACGACCGGTGAAAACATCCGTCGGAAAGGCGTTCTCTGCGAGTGGAATCGTTCGGACTGAAATGCCAGCTCCATTCGTAACCAGCGATTCTACAGCCTGTTTAACTGCCAGCGGCTGGTCTGCATGGCCGTCGGTTGCAAAGATGATGCTGCCCTGTGAACCCCCGAGAAACGCTCCGGCCTGCAGGATTGCACCGGCAAGGTCGGTTCCAGCGCCGTCGATCGCCGGGAACTCGTCCGTGGACACGGCGTGGCTCTCCAGACCGACCAGGATAACCAGCCGGTTTGCTCCTCCAGCCAGCCATTGGCGAGCACGGGCGCGCGATTCTCCCCTGATATCCGGTGATATGCTCTCAGATTGGTCCAGAATCAGGACTTCTCTCAGCGGGGGCGGATCAATTGTCGTCCTGGTTTCCGGTAAAAACACAACCAGCAGTGCCAGGAACATCAGAATTATGCGCAGAACAAGTGCCGGACGCCACCGCAGCTTGCGGGAATAGGCGATGAGAAGCAGCGCTGCAACGGTTAATCCGAAGGCCATCCAGAATGTGGGAGAAATCGACAACAAATACATTAGCGGCTCGCTCGGTGTATCAACGCCAGGACACCCATGCCTCAAGCAGCAGCAGAATCCCGACAGCTGCCAATATCCAGGGCACGAGGGAAACCGGCTGCTGCGTCGTCGTTAACGGGGACGGAGGTGAAAGAACCTGCGCCGGCCAATCTCCGGGCAAAATGTTCGATTCCGCCAGGTCGCCGGCATTGACACCGACTGAAATGTGACTTTCGCGCCCTTCCAGGTTGGTGAAAGTGAAATCGTAGAACCCGGGCGTTCCCGTTTCGACGGCGCGTGAGGACCTGTCGGTACCCAGGGCAACTGCAGTTAAATCCGGGAGGACCACTCGCACTGCAGCTGCATGGTCGAAATCAGGCAGGTCGATTGGCGTACCTGCTGCGACCTGGCGAGGCAGGCGTGCGCCTGCAGCCTGCTGAACGATATTTGCAATCAGCACCGGGAAGGAAGGGTGGCGTGCGAATGCAGTAGGTGTCCCGTTTTCGTCGCTTGTTTGCGCCAGGAGGAGAACCAGCTCAGTCAACCCGGTTTGACCGTGCAGGATCAAGCGGGTTGGTCCTGCCTCCATGATCGGTTCTATTCCAGGCGGAACGCGTGCGGGCACCCATACCGTGCCCCAACGGACGCCCGTGAAGTCGACATCAGTCAGGAGCAGGTCCGGTTGCGGAAATGGAAGCTCTGACACCTGCACCGCTGAAACTCTGCCCAGCAGGCTGCTCTCCGGTGGCGGTTCAAGCACCAGTGTAACCGTCCCAGGCCAACGCTCAGGCAGGAATCTTTGAAAAACAACCATATCGAACCTGCTGCCCGGTAGATAAACTTCAGGAGCGATGACCTGTACGCTGGTGTTGGGCGCTGACTCCAGCGCACGCAAAACGGGTCCTGTCTCGTGCGAGACCAGGGCGATGTCGATGCGGTCGCTTGCAATCTGATCCGGAATAGCCGGTTCGACCGTCGTAAAAGCCGCATCATCCAGGGGCAGCCCGTCCTCGCCCAGCAAGTGTACAGAGACCTTCCTAGCGCTGCCTGTCATTTCCCATGTCTGCACAATCGAACTTCCGGGGGGGAACGTGATCCGGACGGACGTTAATGCCTGCCCGTCGCTGCTGAGCACGAGGTCTCGCGTGATTTCGTCCGGTCCGAAATTCGCCGCACGTGTGAAAACCTGATATCTCAATTCGCTCAAAACTACCGCCTGGACTGCAAGCACGGCCTGGTTGTTCCCTGAACTGCCGTAAACGTGCCAGGTGAGAGGGATATCGAAGGCAGAAAATTCTGGTGCTTTGTACGCTCCGTCCGTGAAGATATGGATTTCTGCGGGGAGTTCCGGATCAATAGATGCCCTTGCCAGGGCCAGTGCAGCGTCGAGGTTTGCCCCTGCTCCACCAGCCCGGACCTCGCCCAGGCGATTCAAAAGGATCGGTGGCCCCTCGGTGCGAGAATCACCGATCGTATTTGCGCTGGTGTTAAAACCGATAATGGTGACGGCATCCTGCTCGATCCCGGCGCTGACCAGACTGCGGACCTCGCCCTTAGCGGTTTCTAGCCGGCTGGGCCGTTCATCAACTGCGGCCATGCTAGTGGAAGTGTCCAGGATCAGAACGAGATGGCGACCTTCTCGGATCGTCTGGGCCAGGTCCAGCTGCGGACCGGCCAGTGCAAGGCTGATCAAGGCTGCGATAAGCAGGTCAATGAAGAGCAACCAGCTGAGCGGAATTCGGCGGGGCGCTGTACCGCTGAGCTGGGGGTTCAGAAATCTCCAGAGACTCAGACTGGATACCGGGAAGACATGCCGGCGGTAACGCAGCATGTGCAGCACAATTATGACCGGGAGAGTCAGCAGCCCCAGCAGGGCAAGCGGGGTCGTGAATGAAACGCTCATCGGGCCGGTTCCAGCACCCGGATCCGCTGTAAATGGGGGATTATTTCTGTTTCGAGGGACCACCCGGTTGAAACGAGCGTGTAAATGGCTTTATTTTCCACACAGGTCATTTCAATGGTTTCGAGCCAGGACTTCAGGTGCTGGTTGTAATTCTCGATGGCCTGCGCGTTGACATCGTAATTTTCCAGTGCACCGGTTTCAACGTCTTCCATTTGCACATCGCCGTACAGCACAGGTTCGAGCTCATGCGGGTGCAGGATATGGATGATTGTTGTTTCCCAGGCCGGGCGCGGCAGCATGGAGAGGGCCTGGTTTAGCTCCCGGATATCCAGAAGGTCGGACAGGATGATGACCAACCCGCCGCGGCGCATTCTAGATGTTCGTTGAACGGTCTGTTGGAGATCGCTGTGACCGTTGACCGGAAACGACCGCAGCCGCTTCCACAATGCAGGAAACTGCCCTTTCCCTTTAAAAACGAATGCCTCGCTATTTTCCGGGGATCGCGCGCGTGCAAAAGGGACAACATGGAGCCTGTCGTCGCTGCTCAGCGCCAGGTAACCGAGAGCAGCAGCAAGTTGGAGGACGCTGTGATTTTTCGGTGGTTTGCCCCAGGCCATCGAGCGCGACGTGTCGATCAGCAGGTGGACGTTCGTTTCCTGAGGTTGCTCGCCCTGTTTCAGGAAAACCTGCTCGCTGCGCGCGGAGGCTTTCCAGTCGACGAAACGAATATCGTCGCCGGCGACGTATTTCCTGTGCTCCCTGAAATCGACCGCAGGTCTTCGTCGAGTGCTGCTGCGCTGGCCTGCTCCACCCCCTCGGATGAAGCGTGTGCTGCGGATATGCATCCGATCGAGTTGGGCGAAGACGCGCGGCGACAGCGCCAAAGCATGCAGGGATTGGCTGGTGGCTATCTGAGTGGTCTGGAGAGGTTTACGGCGAAAAATATTCCGAAACCACATCGCGCCATCTCCAGGAATAGCTGTAAGGAAACAAAATGCTGTTTATCGTACCGGTACTGCCCGTCTCCCCACTACCTGTGATCCCGACGGTTCCACCGTCGATCGTTACATTTGTGCCCGGGGCGTTTCCTGGCTGCAGAAGTCCGGAGGGAATGTCGCCACCTTCGATCGTGAATTCCTGCCCTTCACCTTCAATTCGAGTCAGCGGCTCTGCAAGGCCATGAACGCCGCTGCCCGATCCGGAACCTGATTCTCCGCCCGCGCTGCCAACCTGCGGTTCACTGCCGGGTGTGGTGAATCCATCTTCCTGTCCGGGACTTCCCATGGCTCCGAATGTTTCCCCCAATTCTCGCAGCTCGTCAGCGAGCTGATCGAGGGCATCGGCAGTCAGCGGATTGTTTGGATCGACGTTCTGCAGCGATTGGGCCGCACGGGAGAGATCATCCGCCAGGTCCTGCTGGCCGGCTTCCTGGGCCTGCGCGGCTGCCTGTTCGAGCGCACGCTGCATGTTTTGTCTGGCGTCCTCAGGCAGCAGGTCCACACTGTCAGCGGTGCGCTCGATCGCTGCAGCGGCTCCTTCAAGGTCTCCATTCTCCAGCGCCCCTCCGATATCGGCAGTTTCCGGATGTTCGCTGAGTGCTTCGCCGAGGTCCGTAAGGATATTGTTGATCTCGCCGACCTCCTCATTGCTGGGGCCGCCAGCGGGATCCCCCGGATTTGATCCGGAACTAATCGGTGCTGCTTCGGTCAGACCTGGGATGCCGGACGGAAAGATAGATTCGAAGGACGGCGGTTGGTCCAGTGCCGGGAGGGTGGTGGGTTCGGCGTCGGTAAACGGTATCGCTGTGCCGATCTGCTGAAAGAGAACACCAATGCTGAGCATCAGCGAGACGATGACCAGCGCCTGCAAATCTTGACGGAGATACCAACCATGTTTGGAAATGCGCGCCCGGGTCCCTGGAAGAAATCGTTCCACATCCTCCACCAACCGGTCTTCGATCAGGTTGAGGGTCTCCTTTTTCGCAGTCAGGCGCCAGGCGGTCGTCGTTTGTTCACGGAGACCAAGCAGGCGATCCATTCGCCAGACCAACCGGTTGACCGGAAGGGGACGTATTGCTGCGAAAAGAGACGGAAGGGCGAAAATAATCCCGATCAGTATGGAGGTGTTTGTGTGCACCTGGAAATCAGTAAGCGAGCCCAGGCTTTCGGCGATGAGGTAGCCTGCGATGCCTGTCCAGACGGCGCGAACGAGCAGCCTGGTTGTCCTTTGCGTGATTACGAGGCTGCGAATGCGGCGGATTGATAAGGAGAGGTTGTCCATTATTTAGATCAGGCTTGAAGTTGGGTTTCAGGCGGGGGCGGCGCTGTAAAATGTTTCAGCCGCAAGAGAAATATAACAATCGCGAGCAGAGCTCCGCCGATTGCGATGGCCATTGCGAACTGCTTCCTGGCGGTGTTCAGGGTGGCAATCGCTTCAGCAGCACGCGCTGCGCCTGCAGAATCCCCAAGAGTGCCAAGTCTAGCACCGATTGCCTGCAAGCGCTCGGAGACGGCGAGCGCAGCCGGAGTCCCGAGCCTGGTTTCAATACTATCGAGTTCCGCATTTAGTTCAATGACCTCTGCGGCCTGTTTCTCAATTGTGAGCAGGCTTTCTAGGTTGCGCATGTCGGAAAGGTTGATGTATGCGGTGATGGCATCCGCAGCGAAGGATTGTGCTGCTGCATAATCGCCTTCGAGGTAGGTCTGCCTTGCTTGCCGGGCAAGCGCGTCTGCTTCGAGCCCGCGGTAGGCAGTGGCGTTAAGGGCTTCCGCCTGCGACAGCCGATCGAAATCTTCAAGGTCGATCAGGAGTTTGATTACATCGGCGAGGCCGTCTGCGGCTGCCTGGTACGCGCCACCGGCAATCAGCTGTTCATATGGAGCGAGGGAAAGGCTGTACAGCGCGTTTTCACGCCACCTGCCGGACATGAAACGGGCGTAATAGACGTCCGCCCATTGGCTTTCGAGCGCGTTTGCGCTGGCGGGATAAATGGATTCCAGTGCGAGCCGCCATGATTCGGCTGTGCGGAGAGCCCCTGCGAACTGGATAAAACGTTCCCATCCGTAGACGTCGACGAGGTAGGCAGTGATGCTCGTTGCCTGAACAGCCTGGTCGGGATGCACGATCAGGTCGGGTGTATCCCACAGGTTGCGCCAGGATGCTGACGGTCGTTCGTAAGGCGGCGCTGTAGTGTTGATGAGATGCTCAAACGTCACAAAGGGGTCCTGCGCATAGATATTTACACCTGTTTGCAGACCCGGCGGAGCTTTCCCGGCACTGAGCGCGTTAATGAACAGCACGGCAAGTTCCCCACGCAGTGCATCCAGCCCGTTTACCTGCCAGGATTCCGGATCGTCGCGAATATTCTGTGCGATCAGCGCGATTTCGCGCCCTCCGATATGACTGTGCGTCTGACCGAGGGGGATTTGCGGTGCGAGGGCGTTGAAGCAGTAATAATCCCGCTCCGTCGGGTAGATCCGGACCATCACCGGCACCTGCAAAGTCATGCGGAAGAGGTTCGAAAAGCGGTTGAATTCTTCGTCGAGGGTGCTGCCGAAGGCGGTCGCGATCTCCTGCCCCAGAGGGTTGCTGGCCTGGTAGGTAAAAACAAAGGCGCGAGTTGTCGTCTCTCCCCAGGTCAATTGAGTGCACGTCTGTGCTGCCGCGCGCGAGGGAATCGAGGTGATGAAAATCGCAAAAACAACTGCCAGGAAAAGGCGCAAACGCATGGAAAAATCATAGCATGGAAAAGAAAGGAATATACGAATCGCGGGTGAGAATTTGTTTAACCCCAATTATTCTTAAGACCAGAAGGAAAACGTTGAATCAGAAAGAACCAATTCCACATTGATGCGGCCGGAGCGAGATTGTGTTTCCATCAGCGACCTGTCCCCGGTTTGCGTCTCGGCGGGTCCGGGAGGATCGAGATCGATAACCGCTCCGGCTGTAACGTCGCCCGGACGGTGTCCGTCAGGACCGCAGCCAATCGATCCAGATCCACTTCATCACGAATTGCTGCGGCAACCGATTCCAGAACATGATCTGCGTCGTAATGCGAACGGAAAAACCTGCGGTCAATCCAGTTCCGCACCCGCTCCCGCAGCGGGTTGAACAGCGCGGCAAGCAGCAGTGTGTTCACCACGGTTATGAGCGGAGACCCGTTATCACCTGCAAGGCCGCCGAAGACCCCCTGCAGAACCACCAACCCGCCGTAGTAGACCAGCGCCAGCAGCCCTGTGAGCACCGAGTACTGCAGCGTCCGGCGGATGATGACATCGACATCCCACAGCCGGTAGCGCAGCATTGCCAGGGTCATGGAGACCGGCAGGCCGATGAACACCAGGCTGTTGACTGCCAGAAGCCCGATCGAGGACAGCAACGCGGCAGATGGACTGGATCTGGCCGGGTTCCCAACCTGAAAGACGTTGATCAAAAAGGCAAAGGAGATAAAGGAAAAGACAAAAACCAGAAGCGCCAGTACGACCCACTTGATCTGCTGCCGTTCGACGAGCCCGGCGTACCTGTAGCGATGGACCTGTGCATAACCGCCGATCAGCAGACAAGGGATAATGATCCCGAATCCAATCCATACGTTGAATTTCTCGAAGTTCCATGCGGTCGCAACCAGCCCGTAAATAATGAATCCGCCGAGCAGACCCGCAAACCAGCGCGCCCACCGGGGGCGGACATGCCCGCTCGGGAAGAAGTAGAGGATCATGAACAGCCCCGGCCAGCTGATCCAGGCCAA
>JBFGQG010000077.1:0-11000 GCA_041564295.1 Anaerolineales bacterium
GGGCAACCAGGATGCTTGTTAAACGCAAAAAACCCTTGAAAATCTTTCCCATTGTTCTTTCTCCTAAAAAAGCTTGCCTTTCTGGAAGCTTTCAGGCATGTCCATTACTGCAGAGTTAATAAATAGGCGATGATTGCGTCGAATTCCTCGCCGGTCAGACGTTTGCCGAAGTCTGGGGGCATCGATTCGGGAAAACCTTGTACAACATATTCGTTGGGATTAAGCATACTTTGCTGCAGGTAGGTTATTGCGTTTTGGCCTTCTACGCGCGTCGCAGAAGTCTTTGCGATACCATCGAGGGAAGGACCGACGATGGTTGTGCCTGGGGCGATTGCGTGACAGGGTGCGCAGTGCAGGTTGAATAGGTCATACCCCAGGT
The DNA here is from genome assembly GCA_041564295.1 of Anaerolineales bacterium. GTDB lineage: Bacteria > Chloroflexota > Anaerolineae > Anaerolineales > JABWBV01 > DATDOR01. Next base: position 380 of record JBFGQG010000077.1, read on the forward strand.
ATTCTTGGGGAGTGAGATTTGCAGGTGTTGGGACAGGCGTTGACCCGGAGCTGCAGGCCGTCAGGCAAAAAAGGAAAATGGCCGCGGCGGTAAGAATGGGGAAAAGGTTGCTTTTTTTCACCCCGCATTTATACCGCTAACGGCCATTTTTTTCCAATCATTAGCGTGAATTCATTAATTCTCTCGCGGCATTGAAACCGGGCGCTCCGGTGATTCCGCCGCCAGGGTGTGTGCCGCTTCCACACAGGAAGAGACCTTCCACGGGTGTGGTATAGCGGGCCCACCCTGCGACCGGGCGCATGAAGATTAGCTGGTCCAGGCCCATTTGGCCGTGCATCCAGGCGCCATCGGTCAAACCATACTCCTGCGCATAGTCGTCAGGAGTGATCAGCTTTGATTCAACGATCACTTTTCTAAATCCCGGAGCGGAGGCTTCTATCGTCGCAATGACAGATTCCAGTAATCCCGAGTAGTCCTCCTCTCGGAGATTACAGGGCGCGTAACGAACGAGCACCGACATTGCATGGTGTCCATCGGGCGCCATTGATCGATCAAAAAGAGATGGGATAGCGGCAAGCAAAGCTGGATTTCTCGAGACACGGCCGTATTTGGCATCATCGTAGGCCCGTTCGACGTGCATGAGCCCCGGGCTGAAGGTGATCCATCCATCGAGATATGACTGGTCCACGCCGAAGTCAGGAAGGTCTTTCATAGCAAAGTGGACTGTCGCCGATGTACCGCGCATCCGCACATTCTGCAGCCTGCGTGAAAATTTCACAGGCAGGTGTCGGCTGCCGACGAGCCTGAAAAAAGTTTGAATCGGATCGACTGAAGAGACGACCCGTTTCGCCGGCACAGTTTCACCGCCGGCTGTCCGAATCCCGGCGACCCTGCCATTATCGAGAAGGATTTCCGTTATGGTTGATTCTTTGTATATTTCACCGCCGTTCGCTTCGATTGCTCGTTCAAGCGCTTCGCTGAGACTGCCGGCGCCGCCCACGGCAAACGACGGCGCAAATCCGCCGGTGAAATTGTAAAGCATGTTTGCAGCAGTTCCTGAACCCAGCGGTCCCAGGTGTGCACCGATTACAGAGAACAGGGCGAATGCCCCGCGGATATCTTCGTCGGAGAACCATTCGTCGAGCAATTCCCTTGCGCTCATCGGGAGGACACGCAGGAAGTCCATCATTTCGCGTTTGCCAAGGCCTCTGACCTTCAGCGCGACGCGCATCCACGGCCACAGGTCCTTAAACGAAAACCCGCTTTTAATATCCGGTGGTGTGAGCGGCAGCATGGCAGCGAATACACCTGCATTCCTCAGAACGAAATCAACGAATGCTTCGAGTTTTTCGACATCACCCGGATTCGAGCGTTTTCCAGAAGCCAGTTTACCTCTACCGTCCAATGCAAAGCCTTCTCTTCCGGGTAAGGCTGCATAAAATGCCGTATTGGCCCTGCGTTGTTTGAAACCGTAGGATTCAAGGGCGAGTTCTCTGACAGCTTGCTGGAGATAAGTAGCAGTATTTGCAAAGCCGGTATTGAACCGGTATCCTGGGAAAATTGGTTCTGTGGCTGCAATTCCCCCAACGATATTGCGGCTTTCGTAGATGAGCACTTTGTGCCCGGATTTAGCTAAGTATGCGCCTGTGGTCAAACCATTATGACCGGCGCCAATGACAATTATGGGGTCGGTTTGAGACATTTAAGAGTGTTTGGTTGATATTAACGAATTAGTGCGCTGGTAACCAGCGCACTAAAAGTGTTTATGAAAGGATATTTACATTCTGCGCTTGAGGGCCTTTGTCGCCGACGACAACTTCGAACTCAACCTGCTGCCCTTCTTCAAGCGAACGATATCCATCTGTATTGATGGCTGTGTAGTGGACGAAAACGTCTTTGCCTTCGGCGCGTTGAATGAAGCCGTACCCTTTCTGAGCGTTGAACCACTTAACGGTTCCGGTTTCCCGTTCTGCCATGGTAATTCCTCCTTTCAAAAGATATATCGCGGTAACTTGCGATATTGCCGGAGTTCAAAACCATTTCAGAACAACAACCTACTTTGAATTTGAACTGCCATCCGAATCTCAAAATAGCATGGAAATCAGCTAATGTCAATCATTTGGAACCTGTTAACTGCTGTTCAGGCCTAAATTTTGATGAGATTTTCTTAACAAAGTCTAAATTCAGTATCTGACAGACCCATTTCAGGGAACCTGCACAATTTCTATGTAATTTGCGGCTGCCCAACCAGACCTTGTTTCATCGTAAAAACCGACGAGACGCCACCATGTAAAACCATCTGCTGCGACTGGTCCTTCGGTGATCGTAAACACCTCTGATTCGAATCCTAGATATTGAATATTGCTTTGCAAGCCAGGTGTTTCTCGGAGGTTCAGGCCTTCGCCTGCGGTCCCTGTGATTTGGACAATCGCACCGGGAGACAATACGCCGGGAATCGGAGAAGGAGGAATGACAAGCGTCGGGGTCGGAGTAAGAGGAGGCTGGGTAACGATGACGGGTGTTGCCGTGGGGGCCTTGATCATTGCAACGATGGCGGTTGGCACGCCAGGCGTTGCCGGTGCCGGACGCATGAAATCCAGCAGGGCAAATGCTCCCGCCACAAGCAGCAGGCCGATCAACAACGCGCCGATGATGACCCATGGGGAAAGGAGTTGTCGGATAGTGTTCATGGTGAAAATAATTCATATGGCGCCGTCGGTGGCGCAAGGATCGTCAATGCATCCTGATCAATTTCGAACCTTAGCGCGGCAGATGCTTCAACGGGGTCGCCGTCGAAATGTATCGGTGCAGGCGCATCGAGAAAAATTTCCAGGGATACAAATGGGATCCGGATCACATCCTTATTCGTGACGTGGGTTCCCCGCAAAAGGTTCCAGGCGTGCCGCAATGCCCTGCGAGCGCCTCTACCCTTGAACAACCAGAGTTCCATCTGGCCGTCGTTCAATCGCGCCTCAGGCGCTAATGTGGCATATCCGCCTGCATATAGGGCCGTATTGGAAACAATCGCGATCTGTGCCTGGCCCTGGTACGGGACTGCAACTCCTTGACGATCTACTGCATCGACCGTGCATTGAAGCCCCTGCCAGTTGTGTGCTGCCACAAGCGCACGGTAGAAATACTCAGGTACGACGAATAATTTTTTGAAATGGGAGCGTTTTTTTTCCGCCTGTTGTACGATCATTGCATCGAATCCGAGGCCCGCCCAGAGCAGAAACGGGCTACCGTTGCATAATCCGATATCCACTTTTCGGCGCGTGCTTCTTACGATCAAGTCCGTATTTTCAAGTATGCCGTTTCCACTCGGTGAGATCATCGGCAGCCCGAGCTGTTTAGCCCACACGTTTGCTGTCCCTGTTGGCAGGACGGCGAGCGCCGTTTCGGTTCCGCGCAGCCATTTGATCGTGCGTCCTATCGAACCATCTCCCCCGGCGACGACCAGTACATCAAGGCCTTCAGATGCGGCACTGCAGGCGAGTTCATCGACATGCGCAGCATCACGCGTCCCGGTGACTTCCACGGCCCATCCGTGGGACTCCAGGGCTTTTGCGGCATTCTGTGACGCTTCAACCGGCGAAAAGCGGCCTGCATTCGGGTTATAGATCAATAGTGCCTTGGGCATTCATTAATTCTACACCGAATATAAATCACGAATTGCGCTTTCGCTGTCGGCCTTTGTGGTGTTACAATTTTTCCGGAATGACGGAATCAGGTTTCTTAAATGATCGTTATCAGCTCCTGGGAGTTTTAGGCTCGGGCGGGATGGCCGTCGTGTATAAAGTTCAGGATCGCATGCTGGAACGTACCGTTGCGATCAAGGTTTTACGCGAAAAATACTCGAATGACCCTGCTTTCCGCGAAAGATTTCGCCAGGAGGCGAAAGCTGCCGCGAACTTATCCCATCCGAATATCGTTATGGTGCACGATTTCGGTTATGACGAGAAACGCCTGTTTATTGTTATGGAGTACGTTCCGGGGGAGAACCTGAAGACGTTGATCGAAAAAAAGGGAATTTTCGATGTTGAGGAAGCGATTCGCCTGGCCGTCCAGATCTGCGCAGGTGTCGGCTATGCACATCGCGCCGGACTCGTACATTGTGACATGAAACCGCACAATGTCCTGGTCATGCCGGACCAGCGTCTCAAGGTGGCAGATTTCGGGATCGCACGGGCGTTAACTTCAATCAACCCGAATGAGAAATCACAAATTGTCTGGGGGAGCCCCCAATATTTTTCACCCGAGCAGGCGCGCGGCCTTGCGCCATCGCCCGCATCAGACGTTTACGGGATAGGCGTGATGTTGTACCAGATGCTGACAGGCCGGCTGCCTTTCCGTGCCGAGAATGCCGTCGATCTTGCACGCCTGCACAGGGACCAATCGCCCCAGCCGCCGATCACGCTCAACCGTCGGATCCCGATGGTTGTAAACGATATATTGATGAAAGTGCTTTCAAAAGAACCCTCCGCCCGTTACAGGACGGCAGATCAGTTAGGCCGTGTCCTGCTATCTTTCTCGGACGAAGCGATGCAAAAAAGAATGCAAACGGCGAAGCGCCCGGCGGCCCAGGCAGAGAGCAGCGCTCTCCCACATCCATCTCCTGTCCCTCCGGTCCGCTCTGATCATATTCAACCTGTGCAGACGAACGGTGGTAATTTAGATCCGGAAGAGGATGAATTGTACCCGGTCGATTGGGTCAACGTTTTCCTTGGATTGCTCGCGCTGGTAGCTGTAGGGGGTCTGATCCCGTTCGCCATCTGGGTGTATTTCACCCTGAATGGGCCCGGATAACGGAATAACCGATCTATGGCTCAAAATCCTGCAATCATCGCCCCTTCGATCCTGGCCGCGGATTTCGGCAGGCTGGCGGATCAAATCCGCGCTGCCGATCTCGCCGGCGCTGATTGGATACACATTGACGTGATGGACGGGCACTTCGTTCCGAACCTGACGATGGGTCCGCTCGTCGTCACGGCCTGCCGCAAAGCGACAAAACTTCCGCTGGATGTCCACCTGATGATTGAAAAGCCGGAACGATTAATCAAGGCGTTTGCCGAGGCCGGTGCGGACTCAATTACCGTGCATGTCGAGACCTGCCCGCATTTGAACCGGACGATCCAGCAAATACGTGAAACGGGATGCAAGGCAGGCGTCGCGATCAATCCGTCAACCCCTGCGGTGCTCATTGAGCCCGTCCTTGACTTAATCGACCTTGCGCTCGTAATGAGCGTAAATCCTGGTTTCGGAGGACAAAAGTTTATCCCGTCGACTTTGAGTAAAGTCCGTGAGATCAGCGGATGGATCGCTGAACGCTATCTAGAAGTTCTGATACAGATGGACGGCGGCATTACTGACCGGACGATTGAGGTTTGTTGGGCGTCTGGTGCGCGAGTTTTTGTCGCAGGCAGCGCGGTATTCAAGAATCCTCTGGGTATTGAGACTGCGATCAGGAGCCTCAGACAGGCCATTCCAGGTTAACAGCAGAAACCCGGCTAGAATTTCTAGCCGGGTTTCTGCTGTGTTTGAAGCGGATGCCTCAAAAATTACACGGCAGTCTTAACAAGTGAACGGATGCACCGTGTGCAGAGTGTCTTCTGAATTTTGCGACCGTTTTCCCAGACCGAAACTTTCTGCAAATTCGGCTTGAACGTGCGCCGAGTAGATTTTTTCGACCAGGGGACACTGCGCCCAAATGTTGTATGTTTACCGCAACTTTCACACTTTGCCATTTTAGTCGTCCTTTCCCGTACAGGATTTATAATTGGCGACAACGCCAATGAATAGTTCGTGAAAAGCCGGACAATCCTACCACATGTCCGGCCCGATCGCAAGGAAGCGAAATTCAAATTTAGTAATGAAGCGCTCTTTCAGGAACCGCATTTATCGTACTAATTTTATCGAAACTAACCCATAATATTTATTGTTCGGTAAAATTGGTGCTCACTGAATGGAAGGAAATGATGACAGACGAAAATAAGCCTCACGGAAGCGTAAATATCTCACCGCGTGCTATTGCTACAATCGCGTTTAATGCCACGATGCAATCGTATGGAGTCGTGGGCCTGGCGTCCAAAAACCTGTTTGATGGATTGGCAAACGTGCTGGTCAAAGATCCTGCACATGGCATCGACGTCCACTTCGATGAGGAAAATCTCGATATCGATATTTATATTATTGTGGAATATGGCACGCGCATTAAATCTGTGGCTTCGAGTGTGGCGAAGACCGTGCAGTACCAGGTCGAAAAGGCGATTGGAATACCGGTCAAGAACATCAACGTTCACGTACAGGGCCTGCGCATCAGCAACGAAGATTGATCACCTCCACGGGAAGGAGCTAACTATTAGCATGGATAATACAGACCAAACCGCAACAAACGTGGCGCGATACCAATCGAAAGTGGATGGAGACGCGTTCAAGGAACTGCTGTTTGCCGGCTATAAATGGCTGCGGGCTAACAGCGAAGTGGTCAACGCGCTGAATGTGTTCCCGGTTCCCGACGGCGACACGGGTACGAATATGCTGTTGACGATGCAGGCGGGAGTCTTTGAAGTCAACCAATCCAATGAAAGGCATCTCGGAAAAATCATCCAGCAATTTGCGCATGGCGCGCTCATGGGAGCGCGCGGCAATTCCGGTGTGATTCTTTCACAGATCTGGCGAGGATTCTCGCGTTCACTCGACGTCAATACCGAATTATCAGTCAACAGCCTTACAGAAGCCCTGGCGGAAGCCCGCGATACAGCCTATCGAGGCGTAGTGCGCCCGGTTGAAGGCACGATCCTGACCGTGATTAAAGACATGGCTGAGTCGGCTGCCCGCCTCTCAGCGGAAACGACGGACTTCGTCCATTTTCTCGAACATGTTGTTGAAGCTGCCAATACCTCGGTCGAACGCACTCCACAACTCCTACCCGTGTTGAAAGAAGCCGGTGTCGTGGATTCCGGTGGGAAGGGCCTGTTCTATATTTTTGACGGCATGCTGCGGTACATTAATGGCGAATCGATCGAAGAAGGTGAGCGCGTCGTCAAACCGGTTTCACTGGCAGAATTTGAAGACGTCATGGATGAGGTGGAAGAAGGCCAGGATTACGAGGTTATTGTCGATTTCCAGCCTTTCCAGGTGCTCGACTTGAAAAGTTTTTATGCGGGTCTGGAAGACATGGGGACCTCCATTCAGGTCGGTGAAGGAGACGGCATCTACCGCGTCCATATCCATGTCCCTACTGAAAACCGCTACCTCCCGATCGACTATGCCATGAACCTGGGAACGATCACAGTCGTTCGGATGGAAAACCTGATGGCCCAGATGGACGAGATTGAGGCCAAAACAGCCAGCAAGATCGACCTGACGCCGCTTCAGCCAGGCCAGATTGCTGTCGTCGCCGTCTCCCCCGGCACTGGAATCTCCAGGGTGTTTGCGAGCCTGGGCGTTCATGCCATCGTCAGTGGAGGACAGACGATGAATCCCAGCACCAAAGACCTGGTCGCTGCTTTTGAGGATTTGCCTGCCGATCGCGTTATCCTCCTCCCAAACAATAAGAATATCATCCTGGCAGCTGAGGCGGCGAAAGAAGTTTCCGTGAAACAAGTGGAAGTCATCCCATCGCGGACGATCCCGCAAGGTCTCGCCGCAATGCTGAATTTCAACCCCGACGGAGATGTGGACGCTGTCGTTTCTGCGATGCATTCTGCGCTGGATGAAGTCATTACCGGCGAAATCACGACTGCGACGCGGACGGTGGAGATTGATGAGGTCAAGGTTGAGGAAGGTCAGATCATAGCCTTGCATAATGGAAAGCTTGTGCTGGCTGCCAGCGACCTGCTTGAAGGCTGCCTGGCATTTTTGAACCATGCAGGTGCAGAAGATTACGAACTGATCACCATGTTTTATGGTGAGAATATCTCCGCAGAGGCAGCCCAGCGCATCGCCGATCAGATCCAGGAAGTCTATCCGGATCATGAAATTGAGATTCAGAACGGCGGCCAGGCCCACTACCAATTTATTTTTTCAATCGAATGAGCAAAACCTGTGTATTAACAGACGAGACAGCCCAATTCCTCGACATATCATTTGAAGGGCAGAATCTGGTTCAGCTGATGCCTGTCGGCGTTCAGATCAACGGCAGCATTTATGAAAGTTATGGTGACCTGAAGGCTCAGCATTTACCTTCTTCTGGTGAAAATGCGCACGTCCCTCAATTGGTTTCACCGACAGTGGACCAGTTCGTACAGGTCTTCACCAACTTAACCAGAAAATTTTCGGACATTGTCGTGATCTTATCGTCATCCCGGTTGACTCAAAGCTTCCAAAACGCACACGAAGCCGCGGAAATTACACGCGGTAAATGTAAGGTGTACCTGGTGGATACGGGTGTAGTAGGCATCGGACTTGGTATCCTGGCAGAAGCTGCCGCGAAACGGGCTGCTGCGGGTATGTCCCCTGGTGAAATCAAGCGCGACCTGATGGGCCTCTCTGGGAAAGTATATGCAGTTTTCTGCATCAAAAATCTTTCTTATATACAGAAGCTCGGGATCGTATCGGAAGCGCAGGCGATTGTGGGTGAGATGCTGGAGGTCCACCAGATGTATTATTTGAACTCCGGAACGCTCATTCCGGTACAGAAAATTCGCAATTCAAGACACATGGTAGAGAGCATACTGGAATTTGTATCCGAATTTAATAATCCGGTACAGGTGGCAATTCAACAGGCAGCTGCTGGCTATCATCAAGAAACGCGGACGATCCGGGAACGGTTGAACCAGGAATACAGCGGGCTAAACATCAACGAACTGGCGCTGACACTGCCTCTCGCAACACTTTTAGGCCCGCAGTCATTCGGGCTCTACCTCTGGGAAGTATAAAGTTATGATCGCAATTGTTACGGACAGCACTTCCGATCTCCCCAAGGAAATTGTCGAGAAATATGACATCCGGATTGTCCCGGCCATACTCGTCATGGACGGCGTCGTCTACGAAGACGGAATCCAGATGTCCCGTGAAGCCTTTTATGAAAAATTACCTGATTTGGCTGAAACACCGACCACAGCTGCGCCTTCTGGAGGGAGGTTTGTTGAGGTTTATCAGAAATGTTTCGATGATGGAGCAGATCACATCGTCTCAGTCCACGTGGCATCGACGCTCAGCGCAATATACACTGCCGCGCTTGTCGGCGCCGAACCGTTCTCTGACCGGGTGACGGTTATCGACAGCGGGCAATTAAGCCTTGGACTTGGATTCCAGGTGATGGCCGCCGCAGAAGCGGCCGATGCTGGTGGCTCTCTCGAGGATATCCTCGATGCAATCGAAGAAACACGCAATCGAACGCACGTGGTTGCCATGCTCGATACGCTTGAATATCTCAGGAAAGGCGGCCGGGTCTCTCTGATCGCTGCCGGTCTCGGGGCAGTGCTGAAAGTGCGGCTGTTCGTCGAGCTCCATGATGGGAAGATCAATTTTCTCGAACAGGTCCGCACTCGCAAGAAAGCCCTGGCGAGATTATGGGCGCTGGTGGTGTCACTCGGTAAGATCGAGCGATTTGCGCTTTTGCACGCCGCGGCAGAGCCTGAAGCACTGGAATTAATGCAGCGGCTCAAGCTGGACCTGCCGGAGAGTGCTTTTGTTGTGAATGTAAACACGGTGATCGGTACACACGTCGGCCCTGGCGCTCTCGGTTTTGCCGCAATTATCGGGAAGTAAATGTCTCAATGCCCTCATGGGGGATATCCGCAGGTCAAACCAGATTGATAGGGATATTCGGGTTTTATGCCGGCTGTACAGGAATACTGCGCGGTTATTATCGGGCGCCGGATTGAAAAATTGGTAAAATTACGCACTATGAAGTCACCGATAGATAAATTGTATAAATTTCTCAAACTCGAAGTTGATCGAGGATACGATGATCGAGCTGTTTTTGGGGGGTTGAAGAGTATTTTGCAGTCCTGGGAAAATGAGGCCCGGGCCGCCGAAGTTCCGAATATCATTATCCAGGCCGTTACAGCCCGGTTGCGCGATTATCATCAATTAACGCCTGCTTCCCGCGAAGAAATTCTATCCGGTCTATGGCGAAGAATTCAACGCAGTTCTCCTGAACCTGTTCCGGATCTGTTCTCAAAACCCTCCAGGGGAAAAGACCGCGAAAAGAAAACTTCGAAGAGAAAATCAGTGGAGGCCTGGAGGCCGGAATCCGAGGAATCCGACTCGATGGAACAGGTCGTGACGGTTGATGAACCCACTTCGACCGGATCGGGCCCGCCCGAAATGATCGATGCAAAAACTACGGTCAGCGAACCTGACGAGAGGGAGCTGGAGGAGAGGACCAGCGATGAAATTGATGACGATGACGACGAATTCGCTGATGGCGAAACGGTTGAAGAAGAACTCGAGGAAGCGTTAAGCGTACCGGAAGGCGCCAGGCGTTATAAGGTCTCTCCGGTCTTGTCCGACGAAGAAGCGGCGGCCCTGAGCGCTCCGCTCACCGTAATTTCTGGAATTGGACCGAAGATCGCTGACCGGCTGGCAGAATTAAGTATCCGAACACTCGGTGATGCTTTATATTACTTTCCTCGTCGTTACGACGATTATTCGAGGCTTGAACCGATCAACC
>JBFGQG010000078.1:0-10892 GCA_041564295.1 Anaerolineales bacterium
ACCCGCGCTGGACATCGCAGAACGCCTCATCCAGCGAGGGGCGAAAGTAAAAGCTCACGACCCGATCGCACTGGAAAACGCCCGCCGCTTCTACGGCGATTTAGGCATCCATTATTTTGATGACCCGGTCGAAGCTGCCAACGAAACGGACGCCATCGTCCTCGTCACCCAATGGGCTGATTATCGCAAGCTCAACTGGGGCGAGATCCGGGAAAAAGTTCATCTCCCCTTGATCCTGGACGGGCGCAATTTCCTCCCGGAAGATCAGCTCGAACAGATCGGCTTCACCGTGATCGGTGTCGGGAGGGCCCGGGCAAACAGCCACCTGCTCCACGCAAACCATACAGCCTGATAACCGGAAAACGACAACCCGCTCTTTTGAGCGGGTTGTTTTATTGACCAGCTTCTTGATGATTTCTCAAATTAAACGTCCCTTTTCGCGCCTGCGATCATTTGAGATTAATTCGAAATCCGGTGTTTCCGAAGCTTTTCTCCCTCCGCCTTGACATTCGCCCAGGCGATTTCCACTTCCTCAACTTCTGAACGCCGTTCAGGAAGTTCACCATACCGGACCTGCTGGTAAGCATACGTGATCGTTTCGATCTCACGCCTATAAGCCGGAAAGACTTCGCTTATAGATGAAACAAACTCGAACGGCGTTATCGCTTCAGGCCGGGGATGGTTCAGATCCGCGCAGAGGTGCATCATTTCCCTGTAAATTCGCCGGATTCGCGCTGCTGCAAGCAAACGCCTGCGTCGTTCCAGATCGAATAAATCCGCGAACCCCTGCGCAGTCTGTTTTGCCCCGCTCTGGAAAGCTTTTCGCAGCGAGTTCAGCAGTCCTTCTTCGGCGATTTGTTCATAATGTTCGCGAATCCTCGCCCGGCGACGGCTGTCCTGGATGTACACGGCGAAAATGATCACAATAACAAGCACCAGCACGGTCCCCCACAGGACCAGCGTCTTCGTGATGATCCCGAATCGGGCAAGGAAATCGCCGAGGGGACCCAGGTAAGGTTCGAGGAAACCGAAAAACCCTTCCGCCAACCCCTGAAGACGGCCGATTGCATCACCAATGCGGGCTGCAAACGGGCTGTCGGATTCCATGACGTTGACGGTTGTAGCCAACAGCCACCAGAGGAGCATAAAGACCGGTGTCAGCACCAGGAAACTGGCCGCCATCGCTGCACCCAGTAGGAAGCGCGGCACGATTCCCAACACCCCCTCTCCCCCGCTCACTTCATTCCCCAACCAGCCCGCTACCCCAACGGCGCCGGCAACGGACAGGACCATGCCCACCATCCAGCGCCTGTCGAAGGGGCTGTCCCGGCCGCCGCGCAAGGTGCTGATCACGGAAACGCGCGCAGCCCCCATAGCCATCAGCGCTGCGAACAGGAAAAGCACCGGCAGGTTGCCGAAAGTCTCCCCTGTCACTAGCGTATTAAAAAATATGAATGCAAAAAACATCGCCACACCAATTCCGAAGGCAGAGCGGATCAGGCGAGGCCCGATTTTCTCGTTGGCCAGCGAGGACCCCCTGCGCCAGACGATCAGCACAGCCACTGTGATAATAAATTCGTCCGGGATAAGGGCAAACGCGTCAGAAAATGAGGTCAGCTGGCGGTCGGTCAGGTCTGCGATGGAGACGTCTTCTTCAGCAAAGAGCAGCATTTTTAATCCGATCAATACGCTGACGATGAGCAGACTCAGCAATACACCCCTTCGAATTGATGCTCGCAGACGCAGCGCGTTCAGCAGGCGCACGCACGAATAGGCAGCCAGCATCATGATACCGAAAACCAGGAATGCATATCCGGTAGAAAGCACGGTCGTCGCCTGGGTGAGCGACCGGAACCAGGGAATCCCCCAGCTTAAACCCATTAACATGGTCCCGATCACACCGACTTCACGCCATGGGCGAAACCGCATATTCAGGATCGGTTCCAGCTCTTCCCGGAGTGAGAAATCTTCGGCTGTCATTTCATTCGCACCATAGTTTTCTACCGGTTTTAACGCACCTGCTCCATGCGTTTACGTTCGCGCGCTTCTTCTTTCTGCTTCAATTCATACCGCTTAACAGCAGGGATTGCAGCTTGCTGGATCTGCGTCCAGGCTTTTTCAACCGCCTGGACTTCTTCTGAATGTTCCGGCAGTTCGCCGTACCGGATTTTCAAATAAGCGTGGGTTACAGCCTGGATTGGACCGCTCGCGGCAGGTAAACTCGATTTGAGGGAGTCCATATATTCCAGCGGTGTCTGAGCCGGATCGCGCCCTGCCCCGAAAGTTTTGGCCAGTTCGATCAAGGCGGCGTAAATCCGACGGATGCGCGCAGCGGCCAGGATCTGCTGCCCACGAGCGAGCGGATTCGCACCAGTAAGTGAATCCTGGAAGGCTTTACGGCGCTTTTCGAACTCCTTACGGAGCCTCTCCAGTAAATCTCCGCTTTTAATGACATATTCCGTCTTTTCAACTGTATCTCGCCGCCGTGTGAGCATTTGCACACCGAAGAAAAGGCCAATCACAATCATAACGCCGACAGCCGACAGCCCCCAATAAAAATAAATCCGGTATTCAGGTGGGATGATGTCGACCTGGTCGGTCGTCCGCTGTCCGAAGTCAAGGAGAAAGCCGGGATCATCCTCCCAGGGCGGCAGCTCCTGGGTCGGCGGCGCCGCCGGCATATCTTCAACAGGCGTATTGGCAAAAAGGCCCAGGATCAACAGGAACGGCGCAAGGGTGATCGTGACGACTGTGAAGAAAAAACCCAGGAGTAGCTGGCGGTAAAACAAAAGGAAGCGTCCGGTCGCAAGCATGGCAGCTGTCAGTCCGACGCCTATGGTCGCGGCAACAGCGCCCGTCATGCTCCCAAACCAGCTCCTTGAAAACGGATTTCGCCGGCCGCCGCGCAGCCGGCCAAGGATTGACACCCGCGCCGCGGCCATCGACAGCAAGGTGGCAAATAAGAAAATGGTAAAAACACCCAGCCCAGGCAAATCACCGACCGTAGCAAAGGCAAGGAAGCTGTAAACAAGAAACATAACGACGCCCAGCCTGAAATGCCGCTGGATGGCGAACGTCCCAACACCCTTCCTGGCCGCAGAAGCGCCGCGCAAAATCAACCACAATGCGATCAGGATCAGCCAGTACCGAGCAGGAACCAGCTGAGTGATTTCTCCCAGCCCACGCAGGCTCGTCGTGAACGGGTCAAAAGCCGCCGGTGGTCCGACCGGTAACAGAATTTGCATTCCGAACCAGGTTAAAAGGGCATAAGCCGCGAACAGCAGCCAGCGCGCAATGCTCTGCACCAGCCGCGCGCGTTGGAAAGCCCGCACCATCAGGTACCCCGAATAAAAAACAGAAGTGAAATAGACGAATACGAGCGTTGTCGATACGCTTGACGCCGTCTCATTCAGGGACTGGAACAGCAAGACCATCCACGATGCCTCAATCACAGACACTCCGAAACCCGCGATTTCATACCACGGGTTGAAGTTGGGCGCTATTTCAGTTGTGGGAATGGTCACTCCGGTCATATAGATGGAATCTTCTCACTGCCGGGAATCCTGGGAAGCAGTCTCTATGAACGGCAGGTGCACGATGCGGATCTTAGGCACCGGCGCAGGCGGTTCCTTTGCAAAGGAGATCAGTGTCACCCGGCGGCCGTGCCGCTTGAGGAGCAGGAGCGTTTCAGCCAGTTCAGGAGAGTCCGTGGCAGTCAGCACAACCAGCGTTGAACCGAACGGGACGCGCGGCGCTTCTTTTACGAGATAACGTTCAAACTGAGCTGTGACCAATGGCGTGACCCCGGCGAGCGTTTCGAGCAGGTGGGCGAGCTGGTTAGGTGACCGGCCCGGGGGGATGCGGAACGGCTGGTCCGAGTTAGACAGCGCACCGTTGGAGATCAAACCCACACTGAAACCGTCGGAGATACCCTGATATGCGAGAGTCGCCGTCGCCTGCACCATATGTTCCAGAAGGGCATTGTTGGTTCCTTCCCAATGCCGCGCGAAGGTGGACACGTTAAGACACAGCACCATTACCTGTGCAGACGTCGGTTGGTAGACCTTGACCTGCAGTTCTCCGGTGCGAGCGGTCGCAGGCCAGTGCACTTTCCGAAACTCATCCTCCGGGTGATATGCACGCACGCCCATCGGGCGGTTCGGGTCCTCGAAAAGGCGGCGGCGGGAGCGGATATCTCCGAATGGGTCGTCAGCCGGCAGGTCGAGTTCTCGCAGCGGCAGCAGTTCCGGAAAAACCGTCAGCGTCTCCGGCTGCCCAACCACGCGGCTATCCTCATACATGCCGAAAAGGTCACCCGACTGCAGTCGCACCGGCCCGACGCTGAAGACACCCCGGCTGCGAAATTTCAGGTTGTACTCCCTCCGGGCACGTTCATACCAGCGCAGGCTGAAGACGTTTGTCAACATACCTTCAGACGGTAAATGTGTGGGCGCCAGGTCGTCGTGGTCTTCCGGCCCGACGGCGCGCGGCCAGGGGTCCTGGACCCGCAGCCAGGAAAGGGGCAGTAGCTTACGGTTTTCAATTTCAACCTTCAGTGGGACGATTTCACCCGGAAAAGCGCGCGTATAAAATGGTTTGCGCCGGTAGACTACGCCGGTTAACGCCCGGCGGTTCCACCAGGTTGCGATCCCGATCACAACGGCAAGCATGGTCGGTAAAGCAACCAGCATGGGCACCTGGAGAAACAGGCCCAAGATGATAAGGATCCCCATCAAGGGAATCCAGCGCCTGGGATCCATCAGGCCTCCACTGGCACCGGCACGGTGTCTACAATATCTGCAACGAGTTCTTCAGGAGTGCGGCCGCGCAGCTGGGCCTGTGGTGCGATCATCAGGCGGTGTGTGAGCACGTGGGGGGCCATTGATTTGACATCGTCCGGAAGGACATAATCTCGCCCTTGGATTGCAGCCCAGGCCTGCGCTGCTGCATACAACCCGAGGGTCGCGCGCGGGCTTGCACCGAGTTCGACTTCTTTGTGTTCGCGTGTTTCTCGCGCAACCCGCACGATGTAATCCCGGACGGATGCCTCAACGCGGACATTCCGGCGTTCGTCGAGCAGTCCGGCGATTTCTTCAGGGTGGGTGACGGGTTCAAGATCCGGCAAAGGGTCGGCGAGACGGAAACGTTCCAGGATGTCGTTCTCGTCCTCGCGAGACGGATAGCCGATCGCAATGCGGAGGAGGAAGCGGTCTACCTGGGCTTCGGGAAGCGGGAATGTACCTTCGAGTTCGACGGGGTTCTGGGTCGCCATAACGAGGAACGGGCGCGGCAGTTTATGCGTCACACCGTCGACGGTCACCTGGCGTTCCTGCATGGCTTCCAGCAGTGCGGATTGCGTTCGCGGAGTGGCGCGGTTGATTTCGTCGGCGAGGACGATGTGGCTGATAATCGGTCCGGGGCGGAATTGAAATTCCTGGGCTTTCTGGTTGAACCAGTTCAGCCCGGTGACGTCTGACGGAAGCAGATCCGGCGTAAATTGGATTCGTCTGAATGAAGCGCCTAAAGAGGAAGCCACAGCGCGGGCAAGCGTTGTCTTTCCGGTTCCCGGAACATCTTCAAGCAGCGCGTGACCTTCACAGAGAATGACTACCAGTGCCAGGTCAATCACGTCGTCCTTACCAATGATGACCTTCTGCACGTTATTTCGAATCTTTTTGGCGATATCCGCGATCATGCGAACCTCCGGACGTGGGATCCCCGCAGGGTGTCTCTTAGTGTACTATTAAAAGGGTGGACGGGTTCAAAGAGTGAGTCTGCGAGTCTTATTACAGAAAATTGTAATTCGGTTTAAGGGTCTTTGCCTGGCCCATTCTAAATCGACCGGAATTTAAAACCACAATATTATGCCTGGCAAATCGCTGACTCGTTGACTCACTGAATCAGTGATATCCTTACGCTGTGGAAATTCCGAACGGCACGCTGCTCATCGGCTTTGTCATCCTTCTCTTTGGAGCGCTGTTCACCTGGTTCGCCGCAGACCAGTACCGCAACCAGCTGCTGAGCGACAGCCACAGGCTGGTCCGTGAAATGGCGCTGCGCTATCTGCAGACCCTGATCATCCTGACTGCCGTATTTACAATCGGGATCATCGTGTCTTTCGTGATGCTCGTCAGAAACCTGGTCGGCGGCACAGGGTCCGCCGCTCCAGACGAAACCCCGACGCCTGAAGTCACCATTACTCCGACGCGCGGCCCGCTGGACCCGCTCCCGACGTTCACACCGCTCCCGACGGAGCGCCCACCACTGCCGACCGCGACGCTCATAGCGCCTGACTCCGATCCGACCCTTGCCGCCGCACAAACAGCGACCGTCGGTGGGACCAACGGCCTGGGCGTCAACCTGCGTGATGCCCCCGGCATCGAGAGCAACGTGATCGGCATTGTCCCGGAAGGGATGCCAATCACGCTCCTCGGCGAATCGGAATTCGTCGACGGTCTGACCTGGGTCTCCGTGATCAGCCCGAACGGGGAGCGCGGTTGGGTCACTGATTTATTTTTGATCTTCCAGCCGTAAATTGAAAGGTGCAGTTCGTTTGCAATTTCGGCCCTGGCAAAAGAGCAGAGCGCCAGGTCGTCGAATCGGCTGTTTTGGCTCCGGCCGGCGAATAAACGGCAAAATTCGTGGTTAAAGGAACGGCAATCTAAATCGTCACCCGGCGGCACCCGTCCACCCTTCGGACAGAAAGGTATAATCCCGCACATGGACGTTATCGTCTCCATCGATATTGACACGACCGGTCTGGACCCAGTTCGCGACGCAATCATTGAGATCGGCGCGGTCAAATTTAAAGGCAACCGCGTCGAATCAGAATGGGAAACGCTCATCAATCCACGGCGCTCAATCCCACCTGAAATTACACAATTGACCGGTATCACCAACGAAATGGTGCGCTTTGCCCCTCTCCTCCAGGACGTAAGGCAGGATCTCGAAGCCTTTGTTGGGGATGCGCTTGTATTGGGACACAACGTCCAGTTCGACCTGGGCTTCCTGCAGAACCGCGGCATCCTCCAATATTCGGACTGGATCGATACATATGCACTGGCTTCCGTTTTAATGCCGACCGCTGGCCGCTATAACCTCGGCGCGCTGGCCCTGGCCTTAAATGTACCCCTCCCCGCCACCCATCGGGCCCTCGACGATGCCCGGGCCACACACGCGGTCTTCATCCAGCTTTGGGAACTGGCGCTGGACCTCCCACTGGAGCTTGTCGCTGAGATCGTCCGTCTGGGGGACCATCTTGACTGGGGTGCCAGCTGGATCTTCCGGGACGTGATGCGCGCCCGATCACGTGAAGCCATCGGGCCGAAGCGCGCCCGTCCGGCGGCCGATTTGGGACCCATGTTCCCGCGCGCGGGCCTGTTTGACCGCGAGCGCCTTGCCCCGCTGGTCCCCGATCCGGAACCCGTTATCCCGCTAGATATCGAAGAAGTGGCGGCAATCCTCGAGCACGGGGGGGCGTTCTCGCGCCATTTTCCCCAATTTGAACAACGGGTGGAGCAGGTTGAGATGCTGCGGCAGGTCACCTGGGCGCTTTCGGAAAACCGGCACTTGATGGTCGAGGCAGGCACCGGCACCGGCAAATCGGTCGCGTACCTCGTCCCGGCCTCCCTGCACGCTCTCGAAAACAACACGCGGGTGGTCGTTTCAACGAACACGATCAACCTCCAAGACCAGCTCGTCACGAAAGATATCCCGAATATCATCCAGGCGCTGAACGTGCCGCTGCGCGCATCCGTTCTGAAAGGCCGGTCCAACTATCTGTGCCCCCGGCGGCTTGGTTCACTGCGCCGCCAGGGCCCGGAAACGCTGGACGAAATGCGCGTCCTGGCCAAAGTGCTCGTCTGGCAGCTCTCGGATGCCAGCGGCGACCGTCATGCCGTCAACCTGCGCGGCGCCGGCGAACGGATGGTATGGGAACGGATCTCTGCGGCGGACGACAACTGCACGAACGACACCTGCAGCAACCGCATGGGCGGGATCTGTCCGTTCCACCAGGCACGCCAGGCCGCCCAGTTTGCGCACATCCTGATCGTGAATCACGCACTGCTGCTTGCAGACGTTGCCACAGGGAACCGCGTCCTCCCCGATTACCAGTACCTGATCGTCGATGAGGCGCATCATATGGAATCGGCTGTAACCAGCGCATTAAGTTTCCGCAGCACCCGCAATGAAATCGACCGCATGGTGCGCGAACTGGGCTCGTCGGGCTCAGGCACCTTCGGCCGCCTGCTGACCACTCTCCAGGACATGGTCGAGCCGGGTCATTACGCGATGATCAACCAGATGGTCGATTCTGCGACGACAAATGCGTTCAACTTCCAGAACGCGACGGCGAATTTCTTCGTGACGCTGGAAACGTTCCTGATGGAAATGCGGGAAGGGCGGGAACTGGGCAGTTATGGGCAGCAGGTGCGCATCCTGCCGGCAACGCGCGCCCAGCCGGCCTGGATGGACGTCGAAAACGCCTGGGATGAGGCCGACCGCGCCCTGCAGCAGATGATGGGAACGATCGAGCAGATCGGTTCTGGACTGGGCGAGCTGCTGGACGCCGGCTTCGATGACGTCGTCGACGAATATGGTAACCTGGGCAATCTCTACCGTCGGCTTGGTGAACTCAAGCAGCACATTGACGGCCTGGTGTTCTCACCGAAAGAAGACGCTATTTATTGGGTAGAGATCCAGCCGCAGGGTCGCCAGATTTCGCTTCACGCCGCTCCGCTGCATATTGGCCCACTAATGCAGCAGCATATCTGGCACGAGAAAAACGCGGTGGTGATGACCTCTGCAACGCTCACGACTAACGGGGACTTCGATTATCTGCGCGGCCGGCTCTTCGGCGAGGACGCCGACACGGTGCAGCTAGGGTCGCCGTTTGATTATGAGAGCCAGGCGATGCTCTATCTGATCAACGACATCCCTGAGCCGTTTGATCGCAACGGCCACCAGCGCGCAGTTAACCAGGGCCTGGTCCAGCTTTTTAAGGCTTCGGGAGGGCGCGGGCTGGCCTTGTTTACGTCGTACCTACAGCTTAAAGCGACTGCGCGCTCCATCTCCGGACCGCTCGCCGAAGCGGGCATCATCGTCTACGAGCAAGGCGGCGGCGCTTCACCACACACACTGCTCGAATCGTTCAAATCCAGTGAACAGGCAGTGCTGCTCGGTACTCGCGCTTTCTGGGAAGGCGTCGACATCCCCGGAGAGGACCTTTCGGTGCTTGCCATCATCAAGCTTCCGTTCGATGTGCCGTCAGATCCAGTGATTGCCGCCCGGTCGGAGACGTTCGAGTCGCCTTTTTACGAATACGCGATACCGGAAGCCATCCTGCGTTTCCGCCAGGGTTTCGGCCGCTTGATCCGCACGCAGGAAGACCGCGGCATCGTGGCGATTTTCGACCGCCGTGTGCTCACGAAGCAGTACGGGAAAGCTTTTATCGATTCCCTGCCGCCATGCAAGGTGCAGGTCGGACCGCTTCACAACCTGGCAGCTACCGCGGCTAGCTGGTTGAATTTGTAACAAGCGCAGGAAGCGAGATATCAGAAAAAGTCTTTCTCCTCAACGCCCCAATGCCTAAATCTTCCCCATTCCATCAGATCCTCTTTGGCGCCGCACTGGTCCTGGCGGTAGCAGCTGCTTTCATCTTCATCCCGCGCCCGGCGCCAGACCTGTCCGCTTACGCCCGCGTCAATGGGGAGTATAACGTTCGGATCCTCAGGGATACCTGGGGCGTACCGCATATTTTCGGCCGAACGGACGCCGATACGGCATTCGGCCTCGCTTATGCCCACGCTGAGGATGATTTCCTGACCATCCAGCAGGTGCTGGTCGCTACAAGGGGCCGGCTCGCCACCGTCTACGGCGCGGACGCAGCGCCAAACGATTATATGGTCCAGCTCCTTCGCATCTGGGACGTGGTGGAAACCGGTTATGCTCGCGACCTGAACTCCGACACTCGCGCCGTCCTTGAAGCATACGCCGAAGGACTGAACACTTATGCAGCGCTCCACCCGAACGAAATCCTGTGGCCGGGCCTGTACCCGCTCAGTGGGATCGATATCGCGGCGACATCCGTGCACCGTTCACCGCTCTTTTTCGGTCTCGATGATGTGCTCGGAGACCTGTTCGCCGAGGACCGCCAATCCGAAGTCGCCTCCCCTGGCGGGGAAACGGCCCGTTGGCCGGAGCAAATTGAAGGGGATCACGAATTAGCCTGGAATAAAAGCATTGCTGGTTCAAACACCTTTGCTCTCGGGCCGGAGCGCACGACCGACGGCAGCACGATGCTGGCGGTCAACTCGCACCAGCCATGGGAGGGTCCGGTCGCCTGGTATGAAGCCCACGTCCACAGCGAAGCTGGGTGGGATATGACCGGCGCGCTCTTCCCGGGCTCGCCAGTCATCATCCACGGGCACAACCGTGCGCTGGGCTGGTCCTTTACGGTGAACGACCCAGACCTGGTAGACGTGTACGTTCTCGAAACCAATCCGGAAAACGAGGGCCAGTACCTGCTCGACGGTGAATGGCGCAAATTTGAAGTTCGCTCAGCCCCTCTGCACATCAAAATTATCGGAAACCTGGTCGTCCCCGTGCGGCAGGAATTCCTGTGGTCCGATTTTGGCCCGGTAGTGCGCAGGCCGCACGGCACGTACGCGGTGCGATATGCCGGGTTCGGCCGCGTAGACATCTGGCAGCAGCTTTACAGCCTGAATAAGGCTTCGAATTTTGATGAGTGGCTGTCCGCCATGCGTTCCGGTGGTCTGCCGATGTTCAACGTAGCGTATGCTGATCGCGCAGGCAATATCTACTATCTCTACAACAGCTTCCTTCCTATCCGGCAGGAGGGCTGGGATTGGTCGCTTTACATGCCCGGAACT
>JBFGQG010000079.1:0-10891 GCA_041564295.1 Anaerolineales bacterium
GCATGACCGCGAAAGCAGTGGGCAGGTAGGCGAGCGTTAATGTCGCGACAGGGAGGATCGCATGCAGTGCAACATCTTTGATGTTTTTCCAGCCTTCTGCCCGTGGAAAAGAATAAGAATCTCCGGGAGGCAGCCATCGCAGTTGCACGGCAAAAACGGGAATGAAGATCATCGCCAGCCAGAATGCCGGCACAGACCGAAGCGTGAACAGCACGCCAAGGAGGCCAAGGTCTGCGGCGCTGCCGCGGCGCCAGGCAGACCAGGCGCCCAGCATTGAACCGATCACCCCTGCCAGGAAAAGGCTGACGCCTACTAGCAGTAGTGTCCAGCCGAGGCTTTCCAAAACGACCTCTACGACACTGCGCCCACCGCTGTATCGGTACGATTGGCCCAGGTCGCCCCGCAGCAAGTTCTCGAGATAAACAATGTACTGCTCCCCTACAGGTCTGTCGAGCCCGTAAGCGGCCCGGAGCTCCAGGATTTTCTCTTCGCCCATTTGTTGGACGGCGCTTCCAGCGATCAATGCCAGCGGGTCTCCGGGCATGGCGCGCGGCAGCAAAAAGTTGAGCGTAACTGCAACAAATAATGTGAGCGCGTATTCGAGTGATCGCCGGAGAAAATTGGTAGTCATTGGCGCATTAACCTGCTAACCTGCCCAGCCACTCATGCAGGACCGGGCGCATAGAATTCCAATAATTATCCGGCGCTGAACCGCCTGGGAAAGCGTTGAATACGGATTTGTGGGCGATCTTTATCAGGTATAAGCCCCAGAGCGTGTCGGCGAAGCGCTGGCGGGCCTGGCGGGATTCGTTATCCGGAAGCCGGCCTTCCATTTCGAAACGGCAGCGCCAATATTGGTTGAGAACGGCGGGGCGTTGTAGTTTGTCGGCGCTGTGGAAAGGCTGCAGGAACATGAAAGCCAGGTCCATTTCCGGCAAGCCATAGCCTGCCATTTCCCAGTCGACCAGCACAGCGCTTTCGGTTGGGTTTTCGGGCAGTCCGATGTTGGGGGGATAGACATCGTTGTGAAGGACCGTATGCTGCAACCTGGCCATTTCTGGTGCGATGTCGAGGCACCAGCGGTAGAGCTTCTCGAGCCCTGCGACCGGCGCCCAAATTTCGTGGCGAACGAGATCTTCGTACAATGACAGCACATCGACGGGCAGCCGTTCCGTCGAAATCTCAAACAGCCAGGATGCATGCTCAGAGAGAGCTGCTCCACCGACATGCAGCTGCGCATAGACATTGATAAATTGGCGGGCCTCAGCCGGCGTCCACTGGTGTGTCCGTGAGGAAAAATGATAGCGATCCAGGTCTTCAAGGAGGATGAGCCGCTCGTTCGTTTCAGGGTCGCATCCGGAAAAGTATACTTGCGGATGGTCGAATGATAATGACGGGAGCACGGATGTGTAGAAATTCACCTCGCGATCGACTCCTTGCGGATCATCCGGCCAATGGGGCTGGATGCACTTGATGATCACTGAACCCGGCAGGGAAGTGCAGTTTGCACTTTGTAGAGTTGCGCGGTAAACGGCAGCAGGCGAAGCGCTTACTTTGATTTCCTGGACGGAAATCGCAGCGATATTATCGGCAAAAATCTGCCTTAGAAGCGGAAGGACGTCCAACAGAAGGAAGTTAAGCTACCCAGGGGCGGGTTATCCCGCCCCTGGGAACCGGTTTATTTCCAGGCGTCTTCCGGAAGGAAAGACCAGACCGTCATGATGCCGCTGCCGTTCAGGTAGACCCAACCGTCGTAATCAGCAGGGACGTAAGCAAAATTACCATTAGGAGAAGCCAGAGGCACCCAGGGGATAATTTCGACAAAACGCTCCTGGAACTGCCGGCTGAGTTCATCGACGCGTGAAAGGTCGGAAAGGCTGACAAATTCACTCAATATCGCGTCAAATTCTTCGTCACACATACCGGTGAGATTCCCCCACCCGATTCCACCGAAGTCGCAATTAAAGAGACCGGGGATGAAACCATGCCGGAATTGCGGTACCGCGGACCAACCCCAGATGGCCATATCATAGTCCGGATCAGGGACGGCGACGAAGTTAGGCCAGATCTGTGCGACCGATGTGTCAATATCCTGGCAGCGGGGCGACGCGCCGATTCCTACGTCACCCAGCATTTGTGCGATGAGTTCCGCCGTGCGGACTTCTGTCGGGCTGTTCACATCGCAAAGAATTTCAAAATCGGTGTTCCCCCCCTCAAATTCTCGGATGCCATCGCTGTCGGAGTCTGTCAGACCGGCCTGTTCGAGCAGCGCCGCTGCGGCGTCAGTATCGAATTCATGCGGCACGTTAATACTCCAGGGGAGTTCGGGATGGTACCAGTTCTGCGGTAAGACCGTACCCTGCCCGAGGAAGACGATATCTACGATGAACTGGGTATCAATCGCAAGAGAAAGTGCCTGGCGTACCTCCGGAATGTTGAAAGGCGCCCTGGAGCCGTTCGCATAAAAAATGTAATTAAAGAAATCAGAACCCTGTGAGAGGGCAATGCTGGGATCATCTTCCAGCTGGCCGACGAGGGAAGGCGGCACCGCTGAAATAACTGCCGAAGCTGCGCCGCTTTGAAGCTGGCTGAACTGTTGTGTCCTGTCCTTCACAATTTTTGCGATCAGCTTTTGGACGGTCGGTTGTCCAAGGAAATAATCATTGTTTGCTTCGAAAGTATACGATTCGCCCGGGACGACGTCCACAAGTTTGTACGCACCGGTTCCGATCCTGCCCTGGAACTGGCTCAACTCGCCGCTGACGGGAACCTGGTCTAACCAGATATGCTGTGGCATGATGTACACAGTTGCGAGCCCTTCCTCAAGAAAGAATGGGTTTGCGGCTGAAAGGCGAATGACCAGTTCAAAATCTCCTGATGCCTCGACGGATTCGACGTTGACCAGGCCCGGTGCCCTCCCGGCCTCGATAAGGAAGTTGTAGCTGAAAACGACGTCTTCAGCGGTAAAGGGCTCACCATCATGCCACCGGATATCGTCGCGTAGGGTAATCGTCCAGGTCAGACCGTCCTCGCTCGGAACCGCTCCGGTTGCAAGGTGGGGGCGTGTGCCGAGGTCCGGCGTCCGGATATACAGCGCATCGTAGATCCAACCTGTCATCCAACCGCCGATGAATGTATTGGCGTTCGCCGGCGTGATCGGACCCTCATCATTGTCGATGAGTACAGTCAGGGGGACTTCTTCAGTCGGCTCCGGACTGGGTGTCGGTTCAATGGTTTGGGTCGGTTCTTCCGTTTGCGGAACAGGTGAAGGTTCTGCGGTTTGAGGCGGGGAGGTAACTGCTTCTGTTGGGGTTGTCGTTGCACCTTGCTGACAGGCCGCAACGAACAGGACCACCGACAAACTCAAAAAATGGTGTATGCTGACTTTGGATTTCATAACACCTTCCTTGTTCTATGGTTGAAGCAGTAATCAAACAGGCCATCTGGATAAGCTCGCGATACTGAGCATCCAATGTTCCGATGATTTGCCGAGTATCTTTTTCGGTTCCAGGCATCCGCTTCAGTAAAGTTTATCGACCGATGAAATGATTTGAAACGTTGGACCATTAAATTATAATGGTGGAATGATTAGCTTGAGTTAAGAAATTAATAGCGATCGTTTTCGAGGCGTACTCGATAAAATAAGGCAATTCCCCACTTTGAGATCTATAGCAAATCTATGAATATATTGAAACTTTCAGTATATCGAAGCTGTCAGTAAATTGCAGTATGCTCGATTACCATTCAAGCGTTTCGCTTGCAGCAGGGCTTCGTCAGCTTCATTAATCAAATCCTCCAATCTTTTGATACGGTTTGTCAGGCCGCCGAGGCCCAGGCTGATCGTAACTTTTAACTTGTTGGCATCAATGAACGGTCCGCCCGTCAATGGTTTAATCGCGGTGGCCACAGGGCTTGCGTGAAAGGCTGTAACGAACCGCTCTTCACTCTGGTGCAGTGCGCGTTAAACCAGGGAGCGCTTTCGTCCATCAGTTTAACCAGAAAGCCGTCCGCTCCCAACTTCAATGTCTGTTCTCGATCGATCTTTTCCAGGTCTGATTCAGTGTAGAAAAAAAATGGAATGGACTGGAGCTGTTTGTCTCGTGGCCACTTTCTGCAAAGCGTAAAACCGTCCATTGTCGGCAAAAGGATCTCACAGACGATAAGATCAGGTAGGGACTCAGACGCGGCTGCCAGAGCTTTGAAACCGTTATGGGAGGTTAATACTTCGCAGCCAGTTTTCACCAGCAATGTTTCGATCAATTCGAGGTCATCTACTGAATCATCCAATTCAGAATTTTTGACATTTTGTTTTCTGTTGAAAGAAAAGGAGATTCGAACCAGGGTTAAATACCAAATGGGGTTGTAAGAAATTAGATACTGTACACAGCTTAAAAAGAAGATATCCTATTTATTGGGAAGCGGAAAGGTCAATTCCTCGGTTTTCAAATACAAAAGTTTGATTCCTAAATCGCGTAATCGAGAAATAACGCCATAAACGGCAGCATAATCTTCGATTATCCCCTTCAGAACGGTTCGATCTGGATCATCATTGTAAATGGTTAAGCAACCAAGCCATTGTGACCAATCCGAATTGATTTGTTGCTTAATATGAATCTCAACCTTGAGCATTTATTATCCCTTATTCGCTCTGCAGCGAGGGATCTGTCAGGTCATCAAGCTCTGGTGCAGGGTTAGAAATTCATTTTTATGAGGTGGATTTTCGATAGATCGATTGAAGGATTGAAATTAAGATTCCAATGCTGATCGTAACGCCGATAATGTTCGCAATTATTTCGATCAGTGTGAAGTTGAAAGTCAACACAGCATAGCTGAATAATCCCCAAAACCCCGCAATGATCAATGCAATCAATATCAAACTGAATCCGATGAAGACCGCACTGCGTCCCGAAACGAATTCCATCGGTCTGAGGCCCAGGAATACAGGCGGAAACGCTCGCACGATAATGGAATCCAACCCGATAAGAATGATTGATGGTGCGATACTCGCCGCAAAGATAAACCATGCGATTGGAATCACCAACGGAACGACACTTTTCCAGGCGATTGATACGTACATGGCAACGATAAATGTGGAAAGAATGAATCCCAAACCGGCAGCGTGAAAACGTTTCATCCACGTGTGGAGGAACCGGGCAGATTCCGATTGGTGATTTATGTGGTGTGCGATTTGTTGTTTTAATTTTGCATCCGAATCATTTACGGACACGGTCGTTTGAATATCGGTTTCTTGAGTCATGGTAGCGCACCTGAACGAAGCCAGTTTGTGATTTGCTGCACCGCAAGTTTCTATTACAAAAATTTCTGGAGAGCTTCTGAGACTAAACGGATCATGTTTGCCGCCCCCGGTCCGCCAGCAGCCGTGATGCCGAACCCTGCAAGGATCTGCATTGGTCCTGTACGGAAGACGACGGGTTTTGAATATGAAATCGGTTGGAGTTCCGTTGGCCAGGCCCGTAAAAGCATGATATCCAGGCCCCAGGGAAAAACAAGGAAGGACATACTCAGACCATAATTCGCCCAGGAAACGCCTAATTGATCCAAAGCACCTGTCGTGATCCAAACAAAAGTCCAGTACAGTCCTGTGACAAAGAAATATGCCACAAGTGCGAAATTTACGGCGGCGAATACCTTTAGGATTTTATGAAGTGTCTTGACAATGCCAGGTTGTTTGTCAAGATAGGCCTTGAATGTTTCGAAATACACTCGTTTATGATCGAGCATGGTTTCTTCTCCGCCCATAGATGTCTGTAATTTCGTTTGCGTTTTCATAAGAATCCCTCCTTTAAATGATGTTCGCAATATGCTTTTTCTGACTTTATCCTGAAATTCGGACGAATGTCATCTATCGAAAGATAGATCTCAGGATATAAAAATGCCATGTGACGCCAGTACGTCACGTGGCATTTCATTTTGATGATTGTTACCGAATCATCTCCTGCTAAAAATGCTCAATCAGATCTAATTCTCTCCCCCGGGTAACCGCCTGCAGTCTATTTTTGACCCCAAGTTTATTGATGATGTGATGGACGTGTGTTTTTACAGTCCCTACCGTAATGACCAACCGGTCACCTATTTCTCTGTTGGGCAGACCTTCAGCCAGGCATTGAAGTACTTCCAATTCCCGAGGACTGAGCGGATCGATTAACGGTTGAGAATGGTGAGATTGAAGGTTCTGCTTCTTATCATCATCAGGTGTCAGTATTCGCTCCACAAAGGAAGGTGAAGCCTCTTTCACCCTGGTGAGAATATTAATCAATGCGCTATCTTCTTCGAGAAATGGTCTGATTATGCCTCTTGGTGATGCCAGGATCAGCGCTTTTTCAAGATATGCTTCGGCTTCGTTCTTTTCATTGACTGTTTCTTTCAGGAGTGCCATTAAGAGATTAACCGAAATCAGTGAGCGAGTTCTGCCTCCAATTTCTGCAAATCGGGCCATCTTTTGCAGAATTTTTTCTGCATCAGCATATTGTTTATTGTAGATCAAGAAACGGGCAAATGTAAAATAATCGCCTTCACGCAGGTGACTGGGTTCATCCTCAGGCGTCAACCGGGAAGTTTTCGTCCACCGTTCGACAGCCTCCAGATCCAGGGACTTCAACCGGATCTCTGCTTCGACGCCGGCGATATTCGCTTTTATATCCGGAATATTTAACACAGAGACAACCTGGTATGCCTCTTGAAGGAGATGGCTCACAGAATCTTTATTCCCAAGCCCATTTTCCAGGCGCGCCAGTTCAATTAAGCAGGAAACCAGCCAGGGGGGATTCGAGAAAGATCTGGCTAAGTTTGCTGCTTCGGACCAGCATTTTAAGGATTGACCTGTGTCGTTGTTTTCCTTATAACAGGAACCCAGAGTCATGTATGCCAGTGCCGCCAGGGCCGAAGGCCTTCCACGGGAGTCAGTACTCAGTTCGAGCATCTGATTGCCAAGGGCAAGGGCTTCCTGTGTCTTTCCTTGGAGGATTAGGATTGAAGCAAGACTGCCCATTGATGTCACGGTCGTCAGCGAATGATCCGTCTCCTTTCCCAGGCGGATGAGTTTCAGGTATGTCAAATAAGCCGCGTTCAGATCGCCTGAAATCATCAATGCCTGTGCGAGGTTGGTTAAAACTGCGCCTTCCAAACCATAGGGATCTGAGATTTCGCAAATCCTCAGCGCGTTTGAAGTTAATTTAATCGTGTTCGGGATATCCAGCTCTGCCAGGGTCATGTACGAGCGGAGCGTTAATAACGAACATTGATCCGGTAAAAATGTATTATCTGGAATGAGACTTTCTGCGCGCCTGACCATTGAATATGCCTCAGAGTAATTCCCTTCGATTAAGTACACCCAGGATCTGAAAATTGAGAGTCGATAATCTTCGTTAGAAATTGCCGGAGGCAATTTCTTGTTCCAATTGGAAAGAGTAGCCAATTGGCCAGTTCGCATGACGGTTGCTGTTGCCATGCCAATTTGATTTTTAACTTCATCCCAATCTTGTGCCAGAAGGGAGTGGTGTAAAGCTTCTATCCAAAATCCGTTATGTGCATGCCAGCGGCTTGCTTTTTGATGGAGTAGCCTGACGGAATAGTCTCCGGAAATTTGTAACCGGTGTCTTAAAAGTTCTGTGAACAACAGGTGATATCGATACCACATTCGATGCTGATCGAGCGGGATAACGAATAAGTTAGATTGTTCCAGGACATCCAGCAATACAGAACTGTTCTTCATACCGGATACTGCATCGCACAAGGAACTGCACATGCGGTCGAGAATAGATGTTTTCAGGAGGAAAGCCTGCACTTCATCAGGCTGCTGATCGATCACTTCTTCTCCCAGATAATCGAGAATGAACCGGCTGCTCCCGGTAAATTCATCGATAAAATTTTTTGAATTGTCGCGCCCTTGCAAAGAGAGGGCAGCTAATTGCAGACCTGCAATCCACCCTTCCGTACGTTGAACGAGCGCACTTACCTGTTTTTGGGTTAGGTCAATGCCCATCATTTCCTGGAGGTATTCAGCGCCTTCTCTCAGAGAAAAGCGGAGGTCTTGCTGTCGGATTTCTGTAAGTTGCCTTAGCGCGCGCAGACGCCCGAGCGGCAGCGGCGGGTCCTCTCTAGTCAAAAAGACCATGTGCATATTTTGAGGCTGGTGATCGACCAGATATTTAATTAGGGCTTGTGTGACCAGCGAATGAATAGCATGAAAATCATCAAGCACAATGAAGAATGGATCAGCGAGCGCGTCAATGTCATTGATTAATGCATTGAGCGCGATTTCAAGTGGAGGACGTTTAGGGGATTGAAGGATCGATAACGTGCTTCTTCCAATATCAGAATGAATTCGGTTGATCGCGGCGATAAAGTAAGTAATAAATCGAACCGGATCGTTATCATGTTCATCCAGGGACAGCCAGGTTGATTCGTGGCTCGAACACCTGAGCCATTCTGTCGCAAGCGTTGTTTTTCCATATCCAGCGGCAGCACAAAATAAAGTAACTTTTCCCCGCGTCCCCGCATTCAATTTTGAAAGCAGGTGCGGGCGCGAAATGTGCTTACCTCGCAGCGTAGGGATGTAAAGTTTTGTCTGTAATATTGGACCGGATTCCATGCTAGAAACGTCCCAGTTCTTTCACTCTGGTGGCGGTTTCGGTGCGGTTTTGCATGCCTAACTTGTGGATATGCGTCTTCACTGTTTCCGGACTGATCACCAGTTTAGCGCTGATTTTTTCCCTGATTTGCATTAAAGAAGCGATAACTTTATTTAGAAAATCTTTTGGGGCAAAATCCGATTCTGCAGGGCGAAGCCAGCTTACAGGGACCTCGGAGCTTAAGAACCATTGAGCCGAGAGAGTCGTTTTTCCATATCCTTCCGGCGCCGAGATATTTGTGAATTTCCGCGTGAATTTTCCGTTTTGGTGCAGGTTTTGAGCGAGACGTTCAATCAGATTGGTGCGAGGGACGAAGTTCGGTTGGAGTGGTGGAAGGGACAGCTTGATGTTTAGCAACGGTATGAACATAGAGATCCCGTTGTTTCGCTATCTTGTTTGACTTGTCGAGAAGTCTGCAGAACGGTGACGGTTACCCCGGAGACGCCTGACCACGCTTTCAATACTTTCACCGGTGGTCTAGCCCCCAAAAGGTGAAGCCATGTGCTTATTCGATCATACCATATTAGCCCTCCTCTGCCACATTTGCGTATAGCCTGTATAAACCGGCTTCGTGATCATATTATGGATTACTCGGAATACTCAAAAGTGCCCTGTCAGTGACACATATCTGGGCTGTTGCCCATTTGAACAACCGGATATCCTGCAGTTATGGCAGGCAATAGGCTTTATCGGCGCACCACTACAACGATTGCCTTCTCGAACTCGATGGACATTCGTCAGGGTTGAGAAAAAGGAACATCATTGACCCATTGTTCGTCTCGGATATATCGACAGATAAAACGAGGAGAGATTCAGATGTCTCGTTCTTTCATTTCATATGCGTCTGCGCTTGTGACCGCAGTTCTCCTGTTAGTCAGTTGTGCTGAACCTGCTCACGTACCTATCTCTTCCCCAACTGCCGGCGCTTCAGTTCAGCCGTCAGCCCAAATTCAGCCTGCTTCCCCTACGCAAGAAGCTTTAACAGCCTGGATAGACGATGCTTACCCTCTCGATAATTTCCCTTCAAATGGCGCATTAATCTTCCATTTCAGCCATTCGATTTACGGTGTGGGGGAAGCACGCCCATTCTCGATCGTTCCGGAGGTTGCTGGGACCTATACCTGGAGTGAAAATAAGCAGATTTTGACATTCACTCCTGCCGCAGGCGCATTCCGCGAGGGCAGAAGTTATGTCTTAATGCTCCATCGCAACTTGAAAGGGGCTGGCGGACTGACCTTCAGCAGCACCCAGCGTTGGACGATCGATATCGGCGATGCTTATGCGGTTCTTATTCCGACGCCTACTCCCGGCCCTACCCATACGCCTGCGCCGAAGCCCCCCCATATCATTTCC
This sequence comes from Anaerolineales bacterium, assembly GCA_041564295.1. Taxonomy (GTDB): domain Bacteria; phylum Chloroflexota; class Anaerolineae; order Anaerolineales; family JABWBV01; genus DATDOR01. Next base: position 10,005 of record JBFGQG010000079.1, read on the forward strand.
CGGATGCCTGCAGGCGGTAATCTCTTAATTCGAGATCTTACGGTTCGTCTCACCTTTAGCGTTGAAATGGACCGCGAATCCGTGGCAACTGCGCTTTCTGTTACACCTGAATTCAATTACAACCTGAGATGGGAAGAGAACGTCCTGTTCATCGAAAGCGCTGCACAGCTTGCGATAGGAACGACCTATCAATTTTCAATCGATGAATCAGCTCGCAGTGCAGCAGGCATTGCCTTTGATCGCCCCTACACCTGGCGCTATGCAGCTCCACCAGCGCTTTCTAGCGCATCCTACCCGACTCTGTCGCTGCCGGATATGCCGATCACGTTATATTTTAATTTTCCAATTGCTCACGATTCTTTCACAGCATCCGTACGAATAGAGCCTGACATACCAGGCGAATTTTTATGGGACAATTCCGGATTAATCGCCACATTCCAGCCCAGCCGAAAGCTTCCTGCGTCAACACAAATCATATTTTCATTCGATGAGCCTATGGAAACACAGGATGGCGAATCATTTCCTCCTCCCCCTCCAATCAGTTTTATTACACCACCTCCGGTTGTCCTGGCGATTCCCAGGGGAAGAGATGTAAACCCTGCCAGCGCCGTGCAAATTGTCTTCGACCGTCCAATGGATCGGAATACAACTTCCGCTGCGTTTCGAATCTCTCCCGATACCCCCGGCGAAATCACCTGGAATGAGACGACATTAACCTTTTCGCCAGACGAAGGCCGGTTAATGAATAACACTTCGTATAGGATTTCGATTGAAGCTTCGGCTCTCGACTCAAGCGGTTCGCCCATCATGCCGGAACCTTTCAGCTGGTCATTTACCACAGGAATCTACCGGCCGGTTGTCAACTTTGGCGAAGTTGGACCGAACGC